>DATKWT010000143.1 GCA_035529395.1 Dehalococcoidales bacterium
AGAAGACCTTACAACCGAAGCTTCCTCGCCATACCAAACCTGGCCCGGATCATCCATGGCGCAGGCCTTTTAAGGCCCATATCGATAGGGGGTGACAAATTCGCTGAACAATTAGGGTGACATTTTCGCTGGACAACAACATCCACTGTACTGGTTGTGTCTGTACTGGTTCTGTACTGGTTCGGTAGTGTCAAGAAAAGTGTGTAAATTCAGGAAGGGGCTTACACCTCCAGTTCTTATTCATGTGACAATGCCTCGTCCCCCTTGCCTGCTTCCCTCACAAGAAGAAAACACCTCCTCCCTGCAGGGAAGGGCGTTGGGTAATAACCACGACACCTCATTCTGTTGTGTCGCCCTTCTTTCTAAATCTGAACGAGGGCACAGTACTACCCCGTTGGCGCTTCCGGTTGACGCCCAAATACCCTTATGATAGTATAAAAACACCTTAGTCATGAGACAACTGCCGGCGTTCTACTATATTCCTTTATCAATTCTCATCGTTGGCTGTTCCTTGTCTTTTCACAGTCAATTGTGCTCAGGGGAGATTCTATGCGGGTAGAGGAAGAGCTGAACCAGCTATCACCCGAAAAAGACATGCTGCTGGCGGTCGGTGTCTTCGATGGGGTTCACCTCGGGCACAAGTATCTGCTCTCACAGCTCGTGGAACAGGCCGGAAAAGAAGCATTGCTGAGCGGCGTAGTTACCTTTCGACAGCACCCCCGGGAGGTGCTCTCGCCCGGAACGGAGCTACCCTACCTGACCACCTTTGACCAGAAAGTCGACCTCCTTAAGAAGGAGGTCATCGACACGGTCGTCAGTCTGTCCTTCACCCCCGAACTGGCGCGGCTTACTGCCCGGGAGTTCATTCTGCTGTTGAAGAAGCACCTGCGGATGTGTGGGCTGGTTGTCGGGCCTGACTTCACTCTGGGCCGGGGGAGAGAAGGCAATACGGATGCTCTGCGGCAGTTGGGGCAAGAGCTGGGTTTCAGCATGACGGTAATATCTCCCAGGATGATTGGCGGTGAAATGGTCAGCAGTACCGCTATCAGGAATGCCCTGGCGGATGGTAAAATAGAGAAAGTGGCGAAACTGCTCGGTCGCCCTTATAGCCTCCAGAATACCGTGACCACGGGTGCCGGACGGGGTACAGGACTGGGTTTCCCCACCGCTAATCTGGAGATGGACCAGCGGCAGGCTCTACCGCCCGACGGCGTCTACGCAACCTGGGCCTATGTCAACGGCCAGGCCTACGAGTCGATGACCAATATCGGCAGGCGTCCTACTTTTGGGGAGAACGAACGTAATATCGAAGTGTTTCTACTCAACTATCATGGCAATCTGTATAATCAGGAAATGAAGGTCGATATCGTAGCGAGGCTTCGTGAGGAGAAGCGTTTTGATACCGTGGACGAACTCAAGAAGCAGATAACCGAGGATGTTAAGCGGGGGAAAGCCATCCTGAGCACCCAGAATAAGGAATCGGTGTGAGTGCGCCCGTAAGTCGGATGCCGGTAGAACGGCGTACTATTGAATAACGCAGAATAGAGAGGGAGAGAAATGGAAAACTTACGTATTCCGGGACCAACACCCTGTCCTGATGAAGTACTTCAGGCAATGACCAAGCAGATGATTAATCACCGGGGTTCGGAGTTTGCCCGGATGCTGAACCGGGTCACGGAAAGCCTGAAGATACTGTTCCAGACCAGGAATGATGTCTTCCTGCTTACCGGCTCGGGAACGGGTGGCCTGGAAGCAGCCGTAGTCAATACCCTGTCGCCGGGGGACACCGTACTTTCCGTGTCTATCGGAGTGTTTGGTGACCGTTTTACATCCATCGCTGAGCAGTATGGTGCCGAAGTAATCCCGCTGAAGTTCGAATGGGGCAAAGCGGCGGACCCGGACAAAGTCCGGCATGCCCTGGAGAAGGAGCCGAAGATAAAGGCAGTCCTGGTTACTCATAATGAGACCTCGACCGGTGTTACCAATGACCTGGCCTCGCTAAGCTCGGTAATAAAGGGGTTTGATAAGCTGCTAATCGTCGATGCTATCAGCAGCCTGGGGTCAATCAACCTGCCCGTAGATGAATGGGGTTGCGACATTGCTGTTACCGGTTCTCAGAAAGGCTGGATGGCCCCTCCGGGGCTGACTATGGTCAGTGTCAGCGAAACGGCATGGCAGGCGCATGCTAATGCCAGAATGCCCCGCTTCTACTGGGACTTCTCACGGGCCAGGAGCTACCTGGAAAAGGGTCAGACACCGTGGACACCGGCCGTTTCCACTGTGTTTGCCATGAATACCTCGCTGGGGATGATGCTTGATGAAGGCCTCCCCAACATCATCGCCCGTCACGCCCGGATTGGCCAGCTGGCACGCGATGGAGTGAAGTCGCTCGGACTGACACTTTTCGCTGATGAGAACTTCGCCTCCAACACCGTCACCGCAGTCAACGCTCCGGAAGGCGTCAACGCGAATGACTTACGCAAAATCCTCCTGGCGGAGAATGAGATAGTCCTCGGTGGTGGTCAACAGAGACTTGATGGTATGATATTCCGTATCGGGCACCTGGGCCTGGTGGCCGAAGAGGATATCCAGGCAGTAATTGCGGCTCTTAAGGGAGCGTTGGCTAAAGTACGATAGGAGTACATCACCCGAACAACGTTACCGGAGGGCAACTGAAGCCCGACTGCCTGGTAGTGGCGGAGTTTCGGATGCAACTTAGAATGAAAGATGCAGC
The DNA here is from genome assembly GCA_035529395.1 of Dehalococcoidales bacterium. Taxonomy (NCBI): domain Bacteria; kingdom Bacillati; phylum Chloroflexota; class Dehalococcoidia; order Dehalococcoidales; species Dehalococcoidales bacterium. The sequence continues at coordinate 2,735 of DATKWT010000143.1, forward strand.
ATTGAAGGTAATTATAGCCGACCCTATTGCCGACGAAGGCGTAGACATCCTGCGTGGTATCGCCGAGGTGGATATCAGGCCGGGTCTCAAACCTGATGAGTTAATTGCCATCATCGGTGACTATGATGCACTGATTGTGCGCAGCCAGACACAGGTTACCGCCGACGTAATTGAGGCCGGTAAGAAGCTCCAGGTCATCGGCCGGGCCGGGGTGGGTATCGACAATATCGACCTTAACGAGGCTACCCGACGGGGCATCGTCGTTGTCAACGCGCCCACCGGTAATACCATTTCCGCAGCCGAACACACCATAGCCCTGATGCTATCGCTAGCCCGTCACATCCCCCAAGCAAACGCGGCACTCAAGGACGGGGCCTGGCAGAGAAATAAGTTCATGGGCACCGAGGTGAAGAACAAGACGCTGGGCATCATCGGGCTGGGCAATGTCGGCTCCGAGGTGGCCAGGCGCGCCCGGGGCCTGGAGATGAGGGTCATCGGGCAGGACCCCTTTGTCTCCGTAGAACGGGCCACTAGCCTGCAGGTGAAGCTTGTTCCCCTGAAACAACTGCTCAAGGATTCCGACTTCATTACGCTGCACATTCCGTTGACGCCGCAGACCAGGGGGTTTATCGGCCCCAAGGAGCTAGCCTTGGTCAAGCCCACCGTGCGTATCATTAACTGCGCCCGCGGTGGACTGATCGACGAGGAGCTGCTGGCCCGAGCGGTGGCGGAGCAGAAGATAGCCGGTGCCGCTGTTGACGTCTTCGCCGAGGAACCTACTACTGAGAGCGCACTTTTCAGTGAGGACGAGGTTATCGTTACGCCTCACCTCGGTGCCTCCACTACGGAAGCCCAGGCAATGGCGGCCAGGGACGTTGCCGAGCAGGTGGTTGCCCTGTTCAACGGAGAGCCGGCTCGATACGCGGTGAATCTCCCCTTTGCCTCCGCAGAGACAATGGCGGTGCTGTCACCCTATATGGAGGCAGCCGTTAAGGGTGGCAATCTCATGCATCAACTCGTCGAGGGGCAGATGAGCCGGATTCGCATCAAATATGAGGGCGAGATTACCAACTACGATACCAACGCCCTCAAGGCATCAGCACTGGAAGGCCTGCTGGGGGGTGTTAGTGAGGAACGGGTCAATATAGTGAATGCCAACCTGGTGGCTGCCCGGCGGGGTATCACCGTCGTGGAAGAAAAGGAGTCCATCTGCCGGAACTACGCCAGTTTGATTACGCTTAAAGCGACAACCAGCAGCGGCGTCACCACAGTCGCTGTGACCGTGATGAGGGATGAACCACACATCGTCCGGGTCGATAACTACTGGACAGATATCGTGCCCTACGGCGGCTATTTCCTGTTCAGCGACCACCTGGACCGTCCCGGTCTCCTCGGTGCCGTGGGCAGGATAACCGGTAACGCGGATATAAACATCAGCTATATGTACGTATCCCGCCTCAAACCAAGAGGACAGGCACTGATGATAATAGCGCTTGACGAGCCTTTGCCGGAAGAACAACGACAGGAGATGCTGGCCCTCCCCGATATACATACTGTCAAGATCGTGCATCTGTAAGAGCAGCCGTTCAGGATACTGAAGGAATACAGCAAGAGCACCGTCTTCTGGAGAGTGGTGTTGTCTGACCAAGAACAGGAGGTGAACAGCTATGGCGTATCAAGGGTGGTTACTGGAGAAGAATGAGGGGGTTGCCACGATAACCCTGAATGCACCCGATAAGCTCAATGCCATCAACCGGGACATGTCCATGAACCTGCCCCTGGTGGCTGACGAGCTGGCAAAGGATGATGAAATCAGGGTGGTGATTGTTACCGGTGCGGGACGTGGTTTCTGCTCGGGTGCCGATGTCTCCATGATGGCCGGCGGTGGTGCCTCCGGCGGTCCCCAGGTCTCGCGATATCAGCGCCTCCAGGTGACTGGATGGCCTCACGCTGACGTCTTCCCCCACCTGGACAAACCCGTAATCGCGGCCATAAACGGCCCCTGCGTGGGAGGTGGTCTCTCACTGGCCCTGAGCTGTGATATCCGTGTAGCCGCAGAGAATGCCTTCTTCAGCGTTGCCCAGGTGTCCCGGGCTCTTGTCCCGGACTTCGGCCTGACCTACTACCTGCCGCTGGCAGTCGGTCTCTCCAAGGCCATGGAGCTGATGTTCACCGCGGAGAGGTTCACCGCTGCCGATGCCAGGGAGTTCGGAATGGTAAGCCAGGTGGTGCCACCCGACGAGCTGATGAATGCCGCCAACGAGTTAGCCGCCAAGATTGCCGCACAGGCTCCAGTATCCGTTAGCCTGACCAAGAGGATGGTATGGCGCAGCATGTTTGACAGCCTTGACCGGCAACTCGACCTGGAGACGTGGGCGACACGGATAGCCTCCCAGACTGAGGACCACCGCGAGAGCGTACGCGCCTTCCTGAATAAAGAGCCGATGCCCGAGTACAAGGGCCGCTAGGACAAACGGAGTCCTACTGTATGGATGACGGAGCGGGGCAAAGGAACACCCACCTATCCCGCTCCATAAGGATGGCACCTGATGGAGTATGAAGACCTGCTACTGGAGAAAAGTGACGGTATTGCCACCGTTACCCTGAACGCGCCGGAGAAGAGGAATGCCCTCACGTTCGGGATACGCAAAAGTCTAAGCCAGGTCTCGGTTGACCTTGCCGCCGATGATGATGTGAGGGTGGTAATCGTCACTGGTGCCGGCCTGGGGTTCTGCGCCGGGGGAGACCTCAGTGGGGGTGGCGGGGTTGAGCCAACCATGCAGCAACGTATTGAGTTCCTCGGGCCCAGCCATGGAACACACGCCTTCTTCATGCTGGACAAACCGGTGATTTCCGCGGTAAACGGTGCCGCAGTTGGGGCCGGTCTCTCACTCGCACTGAGTACCGACATTCGTATCGCCTCCGATACTGCCAGGTTTGGCGCTGTGTTTGTGCTCCGGGGACTCACACCGGACTGTGGAATTACCTACTGGCTGCCCGGAGCGGTGGGGGCGGCTAAGGCCATGGAGATGATGTTTACCGGCGAGATAATCGATGCTGCCGAAGCGAAACGACTTGGTATTGTCAGCAAGGTAGTGCCACCTGAAGAACTGATGGATACCGCCAGGGAATTGGCCACCAAGATTGCGCAACAGGCCCCGTTCTCGGTAGAACTGACCAAGCGTATGGCATACCGCAGTATCCGTGATAGCTGGAACAGGCAGGTTGAAGTAGAGAGTATCGCCAACCAGATAAGCATGCAGACGGAGGACCACCGGGAAGCAGTGCGTGCTTTCTTTGAACGGCGACCCCAGCCGAAGTTTCAGGGAAGATAGAACGGTCTCCTTCTGCGAACCGTTCAAACAAGCCGGTTGAACACGAGCCCCACCGGCGTCTTGGGGTAGAAGTAGGTTGACTTCCGCGGCATTGTATCCCCGCTATCGGCAACGGCCTTGACAAGCTCGGGATTCACCGGTTCCAGGAAGAAAGTGAGCTGGTATTCCCCATCCAGTACCCTGTCGATTGCCTCCTGGCGGTCCTGGCAGTAGGCGACCCTGGCCTCATTACCCGAGGGGTCTATTTCAAGCAGCTTCTCCAGTATTACGTGGTCGGTGATGGTGACGTCCAGTCTCTCGAACATCGGGGAATGAAAGGACGGCATCATCGTGCCGATGCCTGCGGAATCGCGCAGCCGGAGCAGCAGGACGTCATTGCCGGCAGCACCAAAACAGACCAGCCTTACCTCGTTCGTCCCTGCAGTCAGTTCGTCCACACGCTGCCAAACACCCGGTCCGGTGAATGGGAGATGCTCTATCTCGAAGAAGGCCTCCAGCTTGGCCAGCAGCCCATCTAGAAGTGGCCTCGAAATACCGCGGACCAGCCGGTGAGGCGCCAGGATAATGAGCCCAGGGTCGCTCAGGTCCACCAGTGTCATCATAACGAAGTCAAACGGTTCATCCCCGGAAGAAGCCTCCGAGGCGGAGGAAGCCTCCTCCGTTCCGGAGGAGGTTGGCGAATAGGCCCGCTTTTCCCGCCGGTAGGTGAGGGCGCTGGTATAGCGATGGTGCCCATCCGCGATGTAGAGCGGTTGTCCCGCCAGGCACTTGGATATAGTGCGGATGGTGCCAGGTTCAGTGATGGCCCAGACCTCGTGGCGCTCCCCGTCAAGTGTACCTGTACGCATCATCGGGGGACGGATTGCCTCACCCGCCAGCAATAAGGATGCCTCCTGCCCCGGGTCTTCGTACATTGCCAGGACCGGACTTGTATTGGCTTGGAGTGTCCACAGCAGGTCCAGTCGGTCGCGCCGGGGTCCGGCCAGGGTACCTTCGTGAGGGCGGACAACCATAGTATCCCACTCTTCCAGCCGGACGAGGACAATCAGCCCGCGACGATGGTACTCCCTCTCGCGGTACTGGAAGTAGTGGTCGTGAAGGTAGAGGGAGGGCGTCCCGTCTACCTCGAGGATGCCCTGCCGGAGCCAATCCTCGAGGACCACCGCGGAACGGGTGTACCGATTATCACCGATATCGTCCTGGGGTAGCTCCCGACCGTATTCAATCCTGATGAAGTTATGCTCGTTCCGGGTATAGAGTTCCTGTTGGAACTGCGGGGAAATGACATCGTAGGGTGGACAGATAACCCTGGAAAGGTCGCTGACTACCGACTGGTTGTAATGCAGACCGTGGAAAGGGCGAATCTCAGCCACTCTTTCTCCTACCAGCCCTTCATACCGGGATTCGTCTCAGGAATAGTTTACTGTATGCACACAGGCGGCGCAAGTGTAGAGCAGGACTTGTCCGTCCCGGGATTCTGCGCCACTGAAGACAGTGGCGTTTCGTCAAACTCCCTGCAATTATCATGGGGTCACACAAAGAAAGAGACTGTGCCACCGTTTGAAAGCGCCTTAGACCGCGACGCGATGAACAGTCTAGCTTGGTGTACCCGGTTCTAACGGCTCCGGGCTACCGACAGATAGTCTGACTATGAACTCTGTTCCGGCACCAGGGGTACTACTCGCCTCTATCGTCCCGCCATGAGCCACGACTATCTCTTTGGCAATTGCGAGTCCGAGGCCGACACCGGTTCTTATGCCACCAGCCTGGTAAAAACGGTCAAATACGAAAGGCACTTGCTCAGGGGGTATTCCGGGCCCGTCGTCGATTACGTGTATCTCAATCGAATCAGTCCCGCAGCGGCGACCATTGACAATCACCTCGCCCTTTGCCGGGCTGTTCTTAATGGCGTTGTCCAGCAGGTTATTGAAGACCTGCTCCAATCGGTCAGTATCACCAAATACGGTCATGTGCGGCTCGATTCTTGTCTTCACAAGCACGCTCTGTTCCTCGGCCTGCACACTCATAATTTCCTGGCATTGCTCGAGAAGCTCGTTAACATCAACGTATTCCCTGGCTATTCTCAGTTGACCGGACTGTATTCGGGCAAGTTCCAGTAGCTCATCTACCTGCCGCCGCATTCGCTTGGACTCATCGTTAATGATGGTGGCAGCTTTCAGTCTGGTAGCTTCGTCGTCAGCCGTGCCATCAAGCATTGCCTCAGCGAAGCCCTGGATTGAGGTAAGCGGGCTTCTCAGTTGGTGTGAGACATCAGCCACGAAGTGGCGCAGCCGCTGCTGCGACTGTTTCACCTGCTCCACCATCTGGTTGAAGCTGACAGCAAGTCTTCTGACCTCCCTCGGACCCGCTGCGGGTACTTCCTGGTCATACTGACCCTGAGCTATCTTCTCAACAGCTTCTGTGACGCGTTGGATAGGGCGATAGACAGAGCGTGCCAGCAGGATAGCGATTACGAGTGAAACAACAAGTGCAATGAGACCGGCTAACAGGAAAGGACGAAACAGGACAGTCCAGACAGCCAGTGCACCGCCACGCGGCACTGCGATAATCAGAGTGTCCACCGTCGCTGCTGTCTGGTCCGGTCTAGTCAGGGGATATGCAGAGTAGAGAAAGATCTGCCCTCCGGAAGCGACAAATCTCCCCTGTTCAGATCGTGAAATGCGGCTGGGCAGTTCCTCCCGCGGTACGTCAATAGGCTGCTGACCAGAAGACGCTCCCGGAGTTACCTGGCTGATGATGTCACCCCTGCGATTGCCGAAGAGAATGTGGATATCGTTCTTCTCTGCCTGCTCCTGCATATTTGACCACAGTTCGCTGGTAGTGACTTCTCCCTTAATCAGGGATATGACCTGTACGTAGACCGGACGCGCCACATCCTCAAGACTCTCCATGGCCAGACTGTCGCGGTATCCCTGAAGTAGCACCGTTACGGATACGGCGACCATGCACAGACACAGGACCACAATCAGAACATATGAGACAAACAGGCGTGTCCGCAGGCTCATCCATCCTCCTCCGTTACCGTCATTTTGTATCCTGTTCCCCGAAGCGTCTCTATACTGACACGTGAGCCGGCCATTCTCTCGCGAAGGTGATTCACATGCACATCGACGGTACGGGTCTCGCCGTAGTAGTCATATCCCCAGACCATATCCAGCAGCTTCTCACGACTAAAAACGATTCCGGGGTTCTGAGCGAAGGCTACGAGCAGGGCAAACTCCTTTGTCCTGAGTTTCACAGGTTGTCCGGCAACAGCTACTTCGTGACGGGAGAGGTCTATGTGTAAATCGCCGATGTCAATAGTCTCGGTGGGCTTCAGTCCGGCCTGATACCGGCGGAGAATAGCCTTTACCCTCGCCACCAGTTCTCTGGGGTTGAATGGTTTGGTGAAATAGTCGTCAGCACCCAGTTCGAGGCCAACTATCTTATCAACATCGTCCTTCCGTGCCGTGAGCATCAGGATAGGAATGTCGCTTTTAGCCCGTAGCTGGCGACAAACCTCAAACCCGTCGATATCCGGCAACATCAGATCGAGAACAATGAGGTCAGGGTGACCGGTGCTCTGTTTCGAGAGGGCATCCTGACCGGTAGATACGCCTTCCACCTGGTACCCCTCACGCTCAAGGTAAAGCCTGGCCAGCTCGATTATGTTTGGCTCGTCATCAACCACCAGTATCTTTGGCATGAGCGGTATCCTCAATCTGAGCGGTGTCGAGTGAACCCATTATACTGCAGGACTGGTACTCTGCCCACATTAACGTAGTCACATTCGTAGACCATCTGGCCCATTTTTTTCGTTGACGAAGGCCCGGGCCAGCTTTGTTTCGACTGACCCGGACCTTTGCATAAGGTGTATTGCTTTACTACGTTTCCAGCATAGTGCAATACCCTGGTTATTGTGTTACGCCGCCATTGTCCGTCGTTGCGGACTCAATGTTGGTCTGGTCTACCTGGGACGTGTCCCTGATGTTGATGGCAGCGCTACCGGGGAAGTACGCTTGCTTGACCGCCACCAGCAGGTAGATGCCTGCCTGGTCAAACTTATGGCTCAACCTGCCGTTTCCATCCGTCCAACCGAGCAATGTACCATGGAACTCTACCAGTGCCCCGTAGTCCTTAGCACTGGCCGTAACACCGGTGTCTTGCCTGAGGGCGGATACCTGTTCCTTGAAGGCCTCGACCTGGTCCCGTGTGATTGCCCAGATTCCGGCTTCACCAACCGGGTCAAGCGTAAGCCTGTTCAGGGCGGCGATGTTCACTTCCGTCCCCACCGGCGCACTTTGCGGCGCCACTATCGCGAGAACACCAACAGCATCGCGAATACCGATGGCAGCAAACCCGGGGAAATATGACTGCTTGACGGCTACCAGCAGGTAGATGCCCTCTTCCTGGAAGGCGTATGTCAGGGTTCCGTTCAAGCCCGTCCGACCGAGGGGAATGCCGTGAAGGCCTATCAGTGTCTCGTAATCTTTTTCTTCGGCAGTAGTTGTCTCATCCTGCCTGAGGGCCGAGAACTGCTCTCTAACAGTGTCGACCTGGTCCCGGGTGATTGCCCAGATTCCGGCATTGGCAACAGGTTCGGAAGTTGCCTTATTGTGGACGGTCATGGTTACATCTTCACCCACACCGGCTCTACCCGGCGCCTCGATAGCCAGCGCTCTTGGAGCATCCCTGGCCACAATCCAGGTGGAACCGGGGTAGTAGCCGTTCCTGAAGGCGATGAGCAGATAGTTTCCTGCTTCGGTGAACTCGTGGTACACCTTACCGTTTGGGCCTGTCTGACCGAGGAAAGTGCCGTGAATGTCTGCTAGTGCCTCGTAGTCCTTCTCTTCGGCCTTGACAGTTTCATCTTGCCTCAAGGCAGATGCTTGCTCCTTGAATACCTCTGCCTGTTCCCGTGTGATTGCCCAGACACCGGCGCCCTCGAACGGTTCCTGGTCTGCCCTGAGGAAGACCGTCATCCGGGTCTCCTGGTTAATCATTGCTACTCTTGGTGCTACAATTGCCAGGGCACCCTGTAACGTTATCCCGGGTTTTGCCCCGGACTCCTGGCCATCATCCGCCAGGGCTGACATCGGGCTGAGCGCCAGTAGCACCAGTGCCATTGCGGCTGCAATTATTACGGACCACCTTTTCCTTTTCATTTGAGTTACCTCCTTACTCTTTCTTTACTCGACTGCGGTCAGCAGTGATTTCTGACCGGGGCCCCTCAGGTCTTTTTCATCCACCGAACCTACAGCCTAGTATCAGTATAGGGCTCCACTATTAACACCGTATTTTGCGTATGTAAAATCTCTGTAAAACCTGGGCATACCTCAGATATGTGCTGTCAGCTTACATACAGGACCATTCCGGATGAGAAGTTCGATTTCGGACTGAAGCAGAAGCGGTACCAGTCCCCTCGGTATGCTCAGTAGAGAACTCTGCCGTGTGATACGGTAAAATCATCGGAAGCATGTCACGCGTATGCCCTTGTCCCCCCAAGTTTGACACTTGTGCGAAAGCGTTGAGTGTAGTAGCATGGGCATCCCGGACAGGACTTCAGAGAGGTGCCATCATGTTGTTGGAGCAATTCTTCCCGCCTGTTGAAATAGCCCTGGTACTTGAACCTGAAGAGCTCGCCCTCCCTCTCTTGAAATACCTTGTAGCTATGGGGCACCGTGGCCGCGAACCTGACCTGAACATCCGCAACTTCTATGCGGGGGCGGAGGTAGATGCATACGCGGGCGAAAAAAGCGATGAAATGTCACGAGCCATAGTCGAGGCGTGGATGTGACTAGAGCGAGAAGGTATGCTTGCGCCCTACTTGCGGAAGGGTCGTGAGTGGGTCTCTGTGACACGACGTGGTGCCAAGCTGGCAGAGGAGTCCGACATAGCTGGCTATGTAAGGAGTAACCTGATTCCGAAGCAATCACTCGACCCGGTCTTGGCGGACAAGGTGTGGCCACTATTCATTCGTGGAGACTACGACACTGCCGTTTTCCAAGCATTCAAAGAGGTTGAGATTCGCGCTAGGACTGCTGCTTATCTATCCCCTGAATCTTATGGCACCAGCTTGATGCGCGATGCCTTTCATCCAGAGAATGGAGTATTGACCGATAGCAGTCTTCCTTCGGCCGAACGCCAAACAACTAGTGACCTGTTTGCTGTAGCAATAGGCTTGTTCAAGAATCCCGCAAGCCACAGAGACGTGGACTGGAATGACCCCGTCGAGTGTGCGGAGTTGATCTACTTGGCGAATCATCTCTTGAGGATGGTAGAGAAGCATGCAGACGAGGAGTGTTCCCGGGCGTGAACCAGCCTACTCCAGTGCCTGGCCCTCTTTGAGCAGTATCTGGTCAGGTGAAAGACGTGGCCGGGATTCCGGGTCCTCATCCGGGTAGCCTATTAGCAGTAGCGTCAGAACGGCAATATGCCTTGGCCAACCCAGTATCTTGGCAGCCTGTCCAAACCTCATCCTCTGCACCCAGCAGGTACCGAGACCGAGGGCCGTGGCCATAAGCACCATGTGTTCCACGGCGATAGCGGTATACATGTGTGCATCGGGGAGGAACTTCTGGAGCTCCGCGGGGTCTTCGCTATCCGCACCAAAGTACTCGGAGCCAGGCGGGGCCAGTTTGTGGCCCTTGACGAAACTGAGGAGTTCGGAGCCGCAGACAACTACTACCGGTGCCTGGGCAATTTGCGGTTGTTCGCCAATGACCGCTCCTTCTATGAGCTTGCTCTTCAGTTCGCCTTCCTTGATTATCTGGAATCGCCACGGCTGCCGATTGGTGCCGGAGGGCGCCAGACGAGCAGCTTCCAGTATCTGTTCCATCATTTCGTCGGGCACCTGGTCAGACTTGAACTTGCGTATACTCCGCCGTTTCTGAATCGCCTCTGCTACTGTCAACATGAAATGCTACCTCCTTGAATCGTGGTCGTGTACTATACAGCGGGTTTCCATCATGCTAGCATAATGCCGCGAAACCTGCAAAGACTGCGAATGGACTCATAACAAGTATTGCTGAAAGTGGTATCGTTGCCTCATAAATGGTGTTACCCAGGGGAGGTACGATGACACGAGGTAGCATACTGGAATACCTGTCGGTGTCGAAGGGGAAGAAGGGATGGTTTCTGGACCAGTTCATTATGGTTACCGGATGCCATCGAAAGGAGGCCATCCGGTTGTTATGCAGAGAAGGCCAGGGGAAGGTGAAGAGAAAAAGTGGGCGGCCACGGCGATATGGTCATGATGTGGATGTTCAGGTTATCGCCATACTCAATCGGCATCTACCAGCAGTGCCCCCGGAGGTACAAGTACCCGATCATCTGAGCGTGTGGAATGTAACCACGAGAAGCTTGGCTAGAGCAGTCTCTCCTTCAACACCTTGAGATTCAGCACGTCCTCTTTGTTGTATTCGAGTAGTGTATTCAGAGCATCAAGGTCGAAGGTGTCCACGTATCGCCACCACAGCCTCACGGCCTGATACCCATCCACTTCCTTGAGCTGTCTGGGAATGCCCAGTTGACGCTCTACAGCCTTGAAGCCACCATACAGGTTGTTTCGCCAGCAGTCGTACATCAGGTCATGGTGCTCAAATAGGTCAGTCAGACTGATACCCAACTGAGAATGCATGAAGGGCAGGTCGAACCTCTTGCCATTATAGGTGTAGATGATGCTGACACCATTCAGGGCTTCGAGGACACTGTCTCCGGTTATCTCCATCCCCACCAACTGAATGAACCTGGGGCCGTCGTCGCTGCACAGGTGGATGCCAACCACGGTGATTTTGTGGTACTGGCGGGACAGTCCCGTTGTCTCAATGTCCAGATAGGCTTCCAATGGGCAGACTCCATGCAGGTTTGCCACATTATACAGCACGAACGGGATGCTGGGCAGTGAGTGTCAATCCACCTTCAGAAGCACCCGGTCACCTGGGCGTGCGGGATGTAGTTGTTACATTAGTGCTGGAGGGAACAAGCATTCACCATAAGGCAAGGGCCAGCAGGTCTTCAATGGTCTGTCATTGAAGATTACTACAGGGGGGGAACGCAGCCAAATCTTAAATAGATTAGTGCTAATACTCACTACTACTCATTAGATAGAAAATTTATTCCCACCACTCTCCAATAAAGAAAATCTTACTATCATCTGTCGAGAACACTGGAGTGTGGCATAAAAACTCAGGAGGAGAGTAATCGGGCGTTATATTGATCATATTGGAACCATCGGAGTTCATTGTATATATGTCATATTTACCTTCGTCGTCAATAGCTCCTACGATAAACACCATTTTGGCTCCCGAGTTTGACCAACTCACAATGCCCTGACTGTAGCCTGTATTCGTTAAGCGTGTTTCATTATAGCCACTGGTATCTATAGTGAATATATTATAGTTACCATGTGGTGACATGTCATTTTCAAGACGCTCAAAAACAATTCTAGCACCATCAGGGCTTAATCGTGGGTCGTAGTCACCAAACGGTAGGTTAGCTTTGCCCCACAGTCCAGCCTTTGGTGGATCCGTCACCTGAACTGGATTAGACCCATTATCATTCATAATCCATATACTGCTTCTTGCGGTAAAGACGATCTTGTCCCCAACCCAATCTATGTCGGCATCATGATAGCCAGAATCATAAAGCTTCCTCTGATTGCTGCCATTTTGCTTCATAGCAAATATGTCCAGACCTTCGTCACGCCAGGAGAGGAAAGCTATCTGATTGCCATCAGGAGACCACACAGGATAGACATCCATGAGGTTATTATTAGTCAGTCTTTTCAATTCTCCGCTATTAATTTTTAAAGTGCAGATCTCTTCATTCTCATTAGCATTGCCTCCAAATTGCTGTGAGAAAGCAAATGCATCACCCGATTTATTTAAGTGTAAAAATGTAATCTTATGTGTCGCACTATAGAGCAATTCCACCTCTTCTGTGGCAATATCCAATGCGTATATACCCCACTTACCGATATGGGGTACTGTCTTTCGTACTGGTTGGTCTTTGGGAGTAGAAGTTGTCGGCAGCGAGTCTGTTGGTGCTAGTCCGGAACATCCGATAGTACCAGCCACGCAGAAGATGAGAAGGAAGAGCACAGTCAGCAGAGCAACCTTACAGGTGAAATAACGGATATTCCAGATCACGCTTTTCCCCCTGCACTATATATATCGGCTTCAATCATGATTGCATCCCTGTAATAATGCTGGACAAAATAGATATTCCCTTCATCGTCGAGACTAACCTGCCCCCAATAATGATACCACTTATTAAGCAGTCAGTCGTCCCCATTGAAATACCAATTAGCCGGAATGTGTGATCAGGTCTTGAAGTCCTAGGCTGCCATAGCCCGGCACGAGGGCGAACACCGACTTGGCCATGACTTCGCTTCACAGGTTGAAGGTCAACTCGAATGTCCTGGTTCGGCCTATTGTACAGTACCGCCCACCATACTGGACTTGATGAAAGGACCCAGGCTGCTGATGAGAGACTGAGTTGCGCCACAAGGAACGTCAAGAACACGGCCTCCATCACGTAGACGGAGGCTTTTCACAAGAATGTAACGCTTTTCAGCCCAGACAGTTCGGCACCGCGGTCACCTGTGAGCAATCGATAACCTTAAGACCTTCAAGTGCCATGGCCAATTCAGTATTCCTCCTTCTATCTGATTGAGGAGATTCCAGGTAATCGGGCTAGCCTTGTCACAAGCCACAGGGCAGAGAGTTGCACCTTTCGGACTTCTGTTAAGTGATTGAACGATAAGAGCGATCGCGTGGTTATGTACCTGATGTGTTCCAAGCTGTGGCTAAATAGCAGGACGTAACCATTTCTTGGCTAAGGGCAGAAAAACGTGCAGGGCTAGTAAGACTGTGAAAGGAATCCAGAGATACTCATGTATCTCAAAAGCCAACTTCTTGGTGAATAGTCCGAAAGTTATAGACTCAACAATTCTGGATTCGGTGATACCGAAGCCAGAGATCATATGGACCATCGTGACTAGTAGTAACAACGATTGTATTATTCTTGATTAGTATCGTTTTATTCTACCTTTCAAGAAAGCCCTCATCTAAGTCTGCTTCGTTGGAGTATCCTCCACTCTCCCAATAGCCCCGGTAGTCGGCATCGTCAGAAAGTTCAATCCTGGTTATCCACTTTATCCACTTGTAGCCCCACTTGCTTTCGGCTACCAGTTGGAAAGGGAATCCCCTTTCGGTAGGGAGGGTAATCGCGTTCATTTTGTGCGCCATGATGATATCGTTGCCCATTATGTAGTCGATTGGCAGTGACGTGGTGTAGCCATCCTTAGCATGAAAGATGACTGTTTCGACACCGGGTAGAGGGATGGCTTCTTCCAGCAGGTCCCTGACCAGCACTCCCTCCCACAGAATGGTGGTGCTCCAGCCCTCCACGCAATTCAGCGTGACTGCCTTTTCGTGGAGCTGATTGCCGTTTATGACTTCATCATAGCTGTACGTCTGAGGTCTCTCCACCAGCCCAGTGATCTCCATCTGGTAGCCTTCAACATCAATGTGCTGTGGCCCCTTGATAGAGTTCTCTCTAAAATCGTTCACCGAAGACAGCTTCTCCCCCTGGTACTCTCGAATTTCCACAGACTCCAGCTCCCTGGTCTCATCCGGACCAGTACCCGGTTCGCAGCCGCTGGCTGCAGCAAACACGGCTATAAGCATAAGAGACGCCACTGCAACAGAAATTGTCCTCCACATATCCTTCCTCTTCCCCCCTTCGCTCACTGAACCCCGGCAAGCTACTGTGGTCACGTTTCATACCCCATGTAAGAACACTTTAGACTGTAGCGGGGACTGTGTATGTGACTTTCGTATCAACCGGAATACAGCGAGGGCTTTGGAGCAATGGAGATATGGGATGACCGGATGGGGGCAGCCAACAGGGGGTAAGCCTTGACCTTGGACCTCCAATGACCTCCTCGCTACAGGTCTGGGGACAGACTCCTGGCTACCTGATAGAAGATGTAGCCCAGCATTCCGTGGGCTACATCTCCAGTGTCAGCCAACTCTGCATGCTTCCTATTCGGTATCTCCTCCTGTCTACCGTAGATAAGCTCATCCTCAATCTCGGTGTACGCCAGCTTTGTACTCGGCAGCTTTGAGATCGGGAATTACCCGGTAGCAGGCTTGAGGTCTGGATTGGCAAGGTGTAACATGATGACTAAAGGAGGGTGAAATGGTAAGAGCACTGGTATTATACCATTCGCAGGAGTTTGGTAACACAGCGGCCATGGCTAAGGCAGTCGCCGAGGGTTTGCGGGAGCTCGGATGCGAGGTTGACCTATTCAACACTGATGACGGCAGGTTCGATGTGACTCAGTTCCCGAAGTACGATTGCGTGGCCTTTGGTTCGCCGGACTACTACAGCTACATTGCTGGTGGGCTCAAGACCTTCATGGACGATCACTATATTTATGATGTTCGCAAAGGACTGGAAGGACTCAAAGAGAAACCCTACGCACTCTTCTACTCACACGGTGGCGGTGGTAGAGTGATAGATGCCATGCTTCGCATTTTCAGACGCGTAGGTACCCTGACTGGTGAGCCGGTCGGTTCAAGAGGTAAACCGGATCCGGAGGTTCTGGAAGAGTGCAGAACTCTGGGCAGAGAGCTGGCTGAAGCCGTTTCGTAGTAATCATCCAAGTCAGTTGTTGCCCTGACTGGAAGGGTTGTAATGTGTTGTGCTGCCTTATATCATGTACCTCTGGGCGTGCGGAATGTAGTTACGGCATTTGTGAGAGAGGTGGTATTGAAGCAGGGACTGGGCAGTCACCATAGGGGAAAGGCCAGCAGGTCTTCATGAGAACTCGCGATGAGGGACGAGGATGTGTCACCGCCCTTGTCTCCGCTGGCACCTCCGTGCTGGGTCACTGTCCTGAAGAGGTCACAACCTGCGGACTACCCCCCGGCCGTTGCCTACCCAACCTCATTGTGGCCAGGTGATGGTTATCGCATCTACCGGGCATACGTCAACGCACTCGTTGCATCCGGTGCACTTGAATCGGCTTTCGGTCCCGAGCTTGAAGCTCCCGGGTTCCCTGGGATCCGTCTCTTTGAACCTCTCCACTTTCACGGAATCCACCAGGAAGACGGCCTGGGGACAGGTCCGTA
>DATKWT010000144.1 GCA_035529395.1 Dehalococcoidales bacterium
TTACCCCGATACCACCGACCAGCAGCGATATTGCGGCTATTGCCCCCAGCAGCAGGGTCATATTGCCGATGACATCGGTGACGCTGCTGATGATTTCCTCCATAGAGCTGACTGTGAAATCGTCTTCCACGCCGGGGCCAAGCTGGTGGCGGAAGCGGAGCAAACTGGCTATTTCTTCAGTAGCCTCACTGGAGTAGGCCCGGTCCGTGACTGTCAGGGCGATGCTAGCGACTACGTGGTCACCCTGGCTGGTCCGTGGTTGCCCCAGCATCAGTTGCAGGGTGCTCAGCGGTATCAGGATGGCGTCGTCGGTATTACCAAGCTTCGATGCCCCCTTACTCTCAAGGACACCAATAACGTGGACAATATAGTTCCCGGCGCGTAGCGTCTGGCCAATGGGACTGCTTTCCCCGAACAGGGTCTCCTTCACGTTGAGACCGATGACGGCTACCCGGCTGCTGCGCTGGTAGTCGTACTCGGAAATGAAGCTTCCCTGGGTAATCTCCAGGTTTTGCACCTGCTGGTACCCCGGTGTCACCCCGCTGACCTGGGCGTTCATGTTCTGGTCGGCAACCACGATCTGCACAAACGTCGAGTAGGTGGGAGCAACGGCCGCGATATTTGGTATTTCCTCGTAGATAGCCGTCGCGTCTTCCACAGTGAGAGTCCCGATAGTACCGCTGGCTTTCCTGATGCCCGCCTCGGTGGCAGCGCCGGGATAAATGAGAAGGAGGTCGGCACCGAGGTTCTCTATGCTGGCGACCACGGACTGCTCGGTACCCTTGCCGATGGACATCAGGGCAATAACCGCGGCTACCCCGATGACGACCCCAAGGATGGTCAGAAAGCTGCGCAGCTTGTGCGTCACCACGCCGCTCCAGGCGGTGAAAAACGGTTCCAGCCAGCGCATCAGACCACCCCCTCAGTCACTACCTGGCCATCCAACAGGCGTATAATACGCTGGCAATGACGCGCCACATTGTCGTCATGCGTTATCACCAGCAGGGTAATTGCCTGCTCGTGGTGCAGGGATCTCAGGATGGACATCACCTCTTCACCGGAGCGGCTATCCAGGTTGCCGGTTGGCTCATCTGCGAGGATTAGTGGCGGGTTTTTTGCCAGCGCCCGGGCAATAGCCACCCTCTGCTGCTCGCCACCGGATAACTCGGTGGGACGGTGACCTGCCCGGTCGGAAAGACCGACCCTGTCAAGTGCCGCCAGGGCATGGTCACGGTGACGATTGCCGCGATAGGCATATCTCAACCCCAGTTCTACGTTAGCCAGGGCGGTATACTGAGGCAGCAGGTTGAACGTCTGAAAGATGAAGCCTATCTTCTGACCCCTGACCTGGGCCAGCTCTCCGCTACTGAGACGGCTGACCTCGCCACCGTCAAGGAGATAGCTGCCGTCGGTCGGCCCGTCCAGGCACCCGACGATATTCAGCAGGGTCGTCTTACCGGAGCCGGAGGGCCCCATGATGGCCACTATCTCGCCCTGTTCAATGTGCAGGTCTATCCCCCGAAGCACCGTAAGCTCTCTCTTACCCATGGGGTAGACCTTGGTTATGCCCTGAAGTCGAATCATTTGGTGAACCTTCCTGCTCCAGGCAGCATTTGGAACGCCCCCTTCTGTTGCTGTATCTCGGTGGTTGCCGATGTGCCGGTGGTCTGCCAGATAACTACCTGCTCGCCCTCGTTGAGGCCCTTGACTATTTCGGTGTACTGCCAGTCACTCAGTCCGGTTACCACCGGGCGCGGGTATATCTCGCCATCCTGTATCACTTCAACATAGGTCGCTCCATCCTGCAGCTGAATCGCCTGGTTGAATACCAGGAGTACATTGTTCCGCTGCTGGATGATTATACTCACAGTGGCAGAGAGACCCTCCCTGAGATGGATGTCTTCCAGTGAGACGCCGGGCAACGGTCCCGCCCCGAAGCCCTGTTTCAAGCTCCCACGGAGCTTGTCCAGCAATTCTCCGGTGAGACCCCCCTGCTGTCCGGCCTTCCCCTGGGCGGCGCCGATACCAAACTGCGCAAAACGCTCGATGAGTTGCTCGAGCTGCTCCACAGTGATTCCCGCTCCTGCCTGCCCGAAGCGTTCCTTCATGGTGTCCGCCTGTTCCTGCGTCAGACGCCCATCGGCAACTGCTTTATCAAGCACCTCGTCGATGCTGGAAACCGGCTCGACCTCTTCTTCCGGTGCCTTCTCCCCTTTAGCCGGAGTCAGGGACATCAACTCCGCTTTCACACGGTAGTTGACCACCCCCTGCTGTGAGGCTGCTGTAGGAGAGACGCTGGTGACCGTGGCAGGGAACACGAACCCCGATAAGGCGTCGATTTCAACGCTGGCCAGAGCGCCCACCTGTACATTCATGATATCAATCTCGTTGACCAGCATCGTCGCTTCGAACCTGGTGGAGTCGGTGAGGACGATAACGGTGCCGGCGTTCACTGCCTGGCCTGCTTCCATGTTGACTGAAGTGACGATTCCTGCAAATGGCGCCGCAATAGTGTCCATCTCCAGTCTCTCGATGGCCTCATCCAGGGCAGTCCGGGCACTGGAAACCTCGATTTGCTGCAATTCCACGTCCAGAGAGTCGGGTTCTGGAAGGAGAGCATCATCCTGTGTCTCGGCCAGAGTCTCCTCCGCCCTGGCAATGTCGGCTTCAGCAACAGCCAACAGTTTCTGCTTCTGCTCTACTTCAGAAGCATCGGCACCGGCCTGCATCTCGGCCAGATTTTCCTCTGCTTCGGCAAGGTCAAACTCGGCAAGGGCGAGCTGCCTCTGTTTCCGCTCATAGTCCGTAATCCACTGGGGGACAGTGGGGTTGCCATTGTACGTATTTTCGGCTAACTCGAAGGCGTGCCGTGCCGCGTCCAGGGCCACCTCGGCATTGATGACGGTAAGCTCAGCCTGGATAATATCAGACTCGGTGTAGGGGTCCAGGGCCTTTTCGAGGTTATCCCGGGCTGTCACCAGGGCTATCCCGGCATTGACAACGGCAAGCTCAGCCTGGGCAACGTCCAGGGCAGCAACTACGGCAGAAGGGTTCCGGACCTCCTCCAGGTTATCCTCGGCGTTCCTCAGATTGATTCTGGCCTGGGCTTCCGCCTTCTCCAGGGAGATGGTGGATGCACTATCGAGTCTGGCGAGCAACTGCCCTTCCTCCACTTCATCACCTTCCTCCACAAGTACCTCGTCGATGGTACCGGGGACGCCAAATGACAGTGCCTCCTCGTATGCGTACAACAGGTTGCCGGTGGCGGTGACTTCCACCGCCAGGTCACCACGCTGGACCGGCACCAGCTGGTATTCAGGCTTCTCGGCAATGTCGCTTTTGCCGCCACAACCTGCCAGGAGCGTGCCTGCCAGAATAATACTCAGGACTGTAACTGCGATCTTTGAACCTGTCATAGATATCCCCACCTCTCTCAATACGTGCACTGATACAATTATCCACGGTCTTATGACGGAAAACAAGCGAAAAAGTTAGGTGCAGACCGGAATCCGGTTTTGGGCCAGACCGGTACCGGCATAGATGCTGGAAAAGAAGAAGCCCCACCCTTTGGGGGTGGGGCCTGGTTGTTACGGGCAACAGCAGGTCATACACCATACTATCTTTGTCCGCGGTACCAATGCGGACAGCGTTGTCTTTTTACCACCGATGGTTTAAGCTAGATTTCAGACGAAGCAGCCGGTGAGTCCGGTGGCACGATAGACCGGGCACCGGACACCGAAGGTAGAATTGCCGTAGAGCAGGGGGGTAAATGGATAAAGTTCGGTTGGGCAAGACCAACATGATGGTGACCAGGCTGGGCTTCGGTGGTATCCCGATTCAGAGGCTTTCCGAAGAAGATGCCGTGGCCGTCGTCCGGAAGTGCCTGGACCTCCGCATCACGTTCATTGATACCGCCAATGCCTATACCACCAGCGAAGAGCGCATCGGCAAGGCCATTGCCGGTAGGCGCAAGGGCTTGATTCTGGCAACGAAGTCCGGCGCCAGGGACCGTGAAGGCATTGAAAGACACCTCAACCTGAGCCTGGAGCGGCTGGGAGTGGACTACATTGACCTGTACCAGTTCCACGGTGTCAGTACCTTCAAGGACCTGGAAACGGTACTCGACCCCGCAGGCCCCCGGGCTGTGCTGGAAGACGCCCGGAAGGCGGGCAGAATACGGCACATCGGTATTACCTCACACACCATGGATGTCGCCAAGGAGGCAGTGAAGTCGGGACAGTTCGAGACATTGATGTTCCCCTTTAACTTCATTACCAGCGAGCCTGCCGACGAGCTTCTTCCCCTGGCAAAAGAATACGATGTCGGCTTCATTGTCATGAAACCGCTGGCCGGGGGAATGCTGGACAACGCTGCCGTTGCCTTCAAGTACCTCCTGCAATTCCCCGATGTAGTCAGTATCCCGGGTATCGAGCAGACCTGGGAGATTGAAGAGATAGTGAAGCTGTACCAGGGGCCGAAGCAGATGACCGAGGCGGAACTCGCCGAGATGCAACGGATGAGGGATGAGCTGGGTACAAGGTTCTGCCGGCGCTGCGAATACTGCCAGCCCTGTCCGCAGGAGATACCGATAGCGACAGTCATGAACATACAGAGCTTCGTCAAGCGAATGCCCCCGGAGCGGGTGTTCTCCGGAGGTATTGCCACTGCCATGGAGCGCGCGGCTACCTGTACCGAGTGCGGCGACTGCGAGGAGAAATGCCCCTACAATCTTCCCATCAGGGAAATGATTGCCGGGCGTGTCAAATGGTTCGAGGAAGCAAGAGAAGAATACCGGAAACAGACGGCTTGAATACGGAGCGTGATAACTACCTATGAGCAAATTCATTGACAGATTGACACAAAGTACGCAAGCAGCCTCGTCGATGGGGTTCCGGACTGCACAGTCGGCTGCGGTAAAGCCAAAGCTACAGCTTGTTGCCGTCCTGACCGATGGTAGTGCGACCGGCGTCGGCGCCGCTGACGCCGGCCTCCTGCGCATCTCAAGGGTGGATGCGGGAGACGGTGTCATCAAGAAACTGGTTGCTGCTATACCGGATATACCCTGGGGCGTCTGGCTGGAGGCGGATGCCTGCGGGCAAATGGACCGGGTGGCCGAACTTGGATGTGATTTCGTGGTCTTCCCGGCAGTCGATACCGCGCTGACGGTCCTCCCGGACGATGGTGTCGGTATGGTCCTCCAGATAGAGTCCTCGGTCCCCGAGGGACAGTTGAGGACGGCCAATGACCTGCCTGTGGACGCGGTACTGGTCACTGCCGAACAGGAAGAATCCGGTCCCATTACCTGGGAACAGTTGATGCTCTATCGGCGCTTTGCCGCTCTGCTGGCAAAACCGCTCCTGGTTTCCATTCCACCCAATACAGGGGCTGATGAACTCCAGATGCTGTGGGATGCCGGCATCGCTGGCGTGATTTTCGCTGCGGGGCCTGATAGTCCGGCCGGGGAGTTGATACGTCTCAGGCAGGTGATTGATGGGCTCCGGCCACCTTCACCGCGCAAGAAAAACAGACCGGAGGCAATCATACCTCAAATTAGCCCTGGCCAGGAACCGGCGGTCGAGACCGAAGAAGAGGACGATGACGACGACGAGTAGTCCGGTGGTGAAGGCTAGAGTAGTGTCTCGTATATATCTTTACGTATGATGGATGTTGATGTAATTCCAGCGCAGGCTGGAATCCAGGGGGCAAACACGTATCCCGGATCGAGTCTAACAGGGTGATGAAAAAGGGGAGTCCAGAGGGAGCGCCTCTCAGAAGGGGCGAAACCCCCTTTAGCAGGGGTGTCTGGGCGTCATTCTTACAGAATGACGTTAGCAGAATCCGAAACCAGATTCTGCCGGTGTCCCCCAGATATAATCTTTTTCCCCTTCCTCGGTAGGAAGGCTCTTCCTGGACAGGAAGGGGGTCAGGGGGATGGTCGAAAGGGTTTTCCATAGGCTTGCTAGAATGACAGGGACTGTAAAGGCATTTATAAGACACTACACTAGAACAAAGACGCAATGAAAAATCCGGCCATGGTCAGGACAACGAC
>DATKWT010000145.1 GCA_035529395.1 Dehalococcoidales bacterium
CAGCCAGGTCTCGGGGAAGAACTGCCGCACCCGCTGCACCTCAGCCAGTGTACCATTACCGGTATCAACAACCACCGGAGCCGCAGCCGGTGCTGCTTCGGCCTCCTCAACCACTACCATTCCTTTTTCCATGAGACCATCTCGCGCCAGGAAAATGCCCTTGCCTCCCTGGGACTCGTACTCCTTGCCTTCGGGTATGTTATTGTTACTCAGCACCACCACACCGGCATCTTTAAAGACATCCTTCGCCCCCCTGGTGGTGATTGTCGGGTATATCGAGACCTCGTGCAACTCCACCTGGGGCTTCATGTAGAGCCTCTCCAGCTCGTCGAAGACCTGCTGGAGATTGAGCCGGTTCTCGGCCAGTATAAAGACCGACCTGTCCACAACGGCAATGCCCACCCTGGCTTCACCCTCGGTGGTGAGGTTGATATCCACTTCGGTGCCGGGTGCGGCTTCCTCTTTGCTGAACTCCGCGGTCACCTCGTGGGGGTACTCCGGTATGACCTGGAACGGTATGTAGTCCGCGGCGACCTCGCTGTTGGGTAGAATCTGGTAGACGAGGAGCCTGGCGGACGGTGTCATCATCGGGGTGGTATCGAAGGCAATCGTGCTGCTCCCGGTGTAGTCGCTAAACACCACCTTGTCGCGTGATACGACCTCGTAGTAGAAGTTGGCTGCCCGCCGGGTGGAGTTGACCTTAAACTTTATCTGTTCCCCTATTCGCGGGGTACCTTCACTCACCTGCTCCACGTGTATAAAGTTCCCCGAAGGCGAGTAGGAAGCCTGCAGGGTCAATGAAGTCCCGGCGTCCTCGGCACGGGCGTTAATAATCATGGCGACTGCTTTATCCGGCGGCGTGGTGGTGACCAACGCCTTTCCCTTGCTGGTATTAACCCTCTTTTCCTCGGTCTTTATCTCCTCGTATTCACTATCAAGATAATTTACCGACAGCTCTACCTGTTTGTCTACGGGTTCATTACCCGGCGTCTCGGTGATTACCAAAAAGCCGAATGCCAGACCCGGTTTGAAGACCATGCTCTCCGGTATTAGCTGCAGAGTCAACGGTGATTCGGCAACCGAGAGCAGTCGGCTGGTCTGTTCCTCGTAACCGGTGGCCATCTCCCGGACAGTTATGTCAAGCATAACGTTGCCTTTGCCGCCAGCCTCGGGGACCCCGGCTACGTAACGCACGGGTTGTAGCTCAAACTCCGTCTCGCCGTCTATTAACTTTGAGAAAGTGGCGTACTCCTGCCACTCGCCGACATAGCGTGAGGCCCTGATTTCCAGCTCTCCCTTCACCGGTTTGCCGAAGCTGTACTCCGAGATTACCTTACCTACCAAGGGTTCGTTCACCAGGAACCAGTCCCTGGGAAGCTCCACCTTGACCTCGTACTTGGGGAGCACGTACTTCTCCACCCGCACGTCAAGCTGGGTCTTGCCCTTTTCCGTGATGGCGTTTATCTTCCAGACACCCTCGTTCGGTTCCGTGGAGATGGGCAGGTCGATATCGACCATCCCGAAGTCATCCGTCTGTACTTCTTTGCGGAATATCTTTATCCCCTTGGCGTCAAGGACTTCCACGACGACCTGACCGATTTCAGCCATGAGTTCACCATTGAGCGTGACCACCTTCATGTGCATCGTCTGGCCGGGTTTGTATATCGGTTTGTCTGTTTCCAGAAAGACGAGAAGGCTTTTCTCCACTACTACCGTCGCTTTATCTTCAAAACCCTCTCCCTTTACCTGGACCTGATACTGCCCTTCAGCAACATCGGGAACGTCAATCTCTATCGTTCCCTTGCCCTTAATGGTCTTGCTGGCCTGGGCTATCTCCCTGCCATCCTTCAGCAGCGATACCTGGACATTACCAGATACCAGCCTTTCTCCCTGGAAGAGCGCCAGAGAGACCGACTCCGTGCTGCCGCTGTGCAGGACCCGCGGTACCATTGCCATATAGCTTTCCGCCGTTTCTGCACAGGTACAGGCCGGCATAATCGAGCCAACCAGTGCCAGAAGCAGGATTACGGCTGCTACCTTTATCTTTCCTGATCTCTTCATGGTTCCCCCCTTTTTGATACTCCCGGTATCTCGTTTCATTCCGGAATAGATATATTTCGATTAAGAAAGACCATCTGCATCGATGTTATTGTATTATACGACCTGCTGGCAGAAGTATCACAGGGGAATAGCAGCGTGTTTTCCCAACGTGATGGTCAGCCTGCGCAGGCCTTCCCGACTCAGCACCCCATACCACGGATACGGGTTCAGAGGGTATCCGGAGCATCGGTACGGGTGTACAGGATGGCGTTGCCTTGCTTTCCTGCCGGTGTGATACAACCCATCGCCCTCAGGCAGTAGGCCATCCTCTGGGCAAGTCGACGCGGCCTGCCGACGGCGCGCGCCAGGTCGGATGTAGTGAATGGCGTCACCAGGTCTTCCGGGATGAGGGCTGCCACGTCCGCCGGTGTTTCCAGTACCAGCCGGTCCAGCACCTTCAGCAACCGCCGTTCATCGATGGTCCACCCTTTTCTACGCCAGCCACGCCTCCGGTCCTGACGGCGTACCTCTTCCTCCTGGATCAGCAGCAATTCAATGGAGAAGTTGCTGTTAGAGATGAGTTCCGGGAAGCTGACCATCTCCTCGAAGACATCCGCAGGAATACCCCGCCTGGGTGACCTCCGCCGCCCCAGGATACGGTCACCTTTCTCCGGCATCCGCACTATCCACTTCTCCATGGCGATCGGGTACGCCAGGCGCACCGGGTGCTGCTTCACAAGCTCGGTGACTTTCCTCTTCAGTGCGGAGAAGCTGCGTGTCTGTATCTCTATCAGCAGGTCACCCCGCATAATGTCTATGATGTAGCTATCAACGGCTACCTCCACCTGGTCCCCCGGCCGGACATACCATGCTTTCAGAGCAGCATGAAGCTGTTTTTCGTTGAGCAGGTTTATCCCGTGTGATTCGTTCTGCAATTCTGAGGACACTTCCACCTTCCATGTGCCAGTGTACTATCCACCATCCGTCCTGACTTTATCGGCTGTGCCACTACCTGTCAAGCAGAACAATGTTGACACCGCTTCCACCAAACACTACAATTTGCCCTAGCAGTACAGAACGGTACCGAGGAGGAAGTAATGAGTGAGGCTACTGAAGCAATTGTCAAGACAACCGCAGGTAAGGTGGAAGGCAACTACCGGCGCGGAGCGTACGTCTTTTGCGGAATTCCCTACGCTGCCCCGCCAGTGGGAGGCCGCCGCTGGCTTCCTCCCCAACCGGTTGAACCCTGGGACGGTGTCCGTCCGGTGAAACGGTTCGCCACCACCGCACCACAGAACCCGCCCGAGAGCAGCATTCTCGCTGCCCCACAGCCAGAACCCCAGGACGAAGACTGCCTCTACCTCAACATCTTCACCCCGGGCCTGGATGACGCGCGCCGTCCGGTACTCTTCTGGATTCACGGGGGCGGTTTCACAACGGGTTCCGGTTCGGCCCTGGTCTACTATGGACGCAACATAACAATGCGCGGTGATGTCGTGCTGGTCACCATCAACTATCGCCTGGGTGCTCTCGGATTCCTCAAGCTGGATGAGGTAACCAACGGCAAAATCCCGGCTACCGGCAACGAGGGACTACTCGACCAGACCTTTGCCCTGGAGTGGGTGCGCGATAATATTGACGCCTTCGGGGGCGACCCGGACAACGTGACCATCTTCGGAGAATCCGCCGGTGGTATGAGTGTCGGTGCCCAATTGGCAATGCCGGGGGCAAAGGGGCTGTTCCACAAGGCCATTCCGCAGAGCGGCGCTGCCCACACGGCAAGTTCCCTGGACCGTTCAGTAAAGGCAGCAAACGTTTTCATCGAAATTCTCGGTGTCAGTGCCGGTGATACTGACGCCCTGCGCTCATTGACCGTGGACCGACTGATGGAGGCCCAGAAGGAACTGGCCGTCAGGTCGGTTGCGCCCGATTCCGGCATCGGTGGCGGTCTGCCGCTCCAGCCGGTTATTGACGGCAAGGTGCTTCCAGAGCTTCCTATCAATGCCATCGCCAGCGGCTCAGCCGACGGCGTCCCTGTTCTGGTCGGTTCTAATCTCGAAGAGTGGAAGCTGTTCGGCGTGATGGACCCGAGCATAGCCAGGCTCACCGAAGAGCAGCTTCCAGGACGCTGCCGGAGGCTGATTCCCTCCGGTGATGTCAGCGGGCTGATTGAAGCCTACCGTAAAGCACGGGAAAAACGGGGTGTGTCGAGCACACCGGCCGAGCTTCTCATGGCCATCCAGACCGACCGTACGTTCCGAATGCCGGCTATCGTACTTGCCGAAACCCAGATGCAGCGTGGCACTCCTGCCTACAACTACCTGTTCACCTGGACCTCGCCGGCAATGGAGGGCAGGCTGGGAGCATGCCATGCCCTGGAACTGGGATTCCTCTTCGGAACGCACGAGGAGAACTTCTCCGGGACAGGACCGGAGGCTGATGCCCTTTCCGAGAACATGCAGGACACCTGGGTGGCCTTTGCCAGGACCGGTGACCCGAGCTGTGAGAGTCTCGGTAAGTGGCCGGCCTATGGTGAGCGGCGGGAGACCATGCTCCTCGGCAGGGAAAGTGCTCTTGTGGAAGCGCCCTATGAAGAGGAACGCCGCGCCTGGGACGCCATTCCGGACGTGTCCGCCGGGACGTTCTGACGCATACCTGTGCTTGCGCCTCCTGTCCGGGGGAAACAGCTAACGCCGAAGCGACTCGTTAGAACTCGATTTCTCTGACATCGTCGGCTACAATCAGATAGGCTTCGGTCTGCTCCTGA
>DATKWT010000146.1 GCA_035529395.1 Dehalococcoidales bacterium
TACCATTCAGTTAATAAGCTACTTGATGCTCTTAGTAATTTCTTTTGCCCAGGCGGCGGCGCGCTCCAACTCCCCCTCTTTCAGTGGACCCTTTGTGCCCTTGACGAAGAAACCTGCAGGGCGCAAAACAAGATTACCACCCTTTCTTTTCAGGGTGCTGGCGATTCTTCCGGCGGCATAGCCGAAGATTTTAACCCATCTCGCCGAGAGTCTGGTATCGAACGTCGCGACACTGATACCCTTAATCGCAGTCCCTTTAATCATATCCAGGAAGGTTCGAGCCGCTGGTGTCGCTCTGCCCCCGTATGTTGGAGCACCGACAATGAGGAGGTCAATCGATTCCAGGTCGGAAGGGTCCACTGCATCGGCTCGAAGCACCTTAACATCGTCGGTAATGGCATCGCCAATCGCCCTGGCAATTTGCTCCGTATTCCCATAGACCGAGTCATAGACTATTAATGCTTTCATTACATACCTCCGAATTAGTATATAGTGTACGACCTATTGCTGAAAGCTACAAGTTGTTTTCAGCAGAATGGTATTTTAGTATACGAAGAATAATTCGAGATGAGAGTATTTTATCAGGAGCGTCCTGCTCTAGCTTAATTATACGCATCGCTGGGCAAACATCCCGACGTTTGTTAGTAGATTTGTGGCATAGCAGTTTTCAGGGGAGAGGGTCATCTGGCCTCTATGTGACAACGATATCGTTTAGGTAATCTTTAGATGGCCTGCGTAAATTTCAGGACTTCTTTAGTCTCCCTGCAATAGCATTGTACGGGGAGAAACTATTCGTAATCATGGACAGATTGAGGCGCTTCATGCATAAGCCGCGCGTCCGCTGGTTGTCGAAGCGAGGCCGCTACTCAAGAGGCATCCTCGTCGCTCTTGCCATTGGCGCGGCACTCGGTTTGATGTCTCATTTCAATCTGCTCTACGGGGCCCAATTGAAGAGCGGCGACCTCCTGTTTGGGTCGGCGTACCTGCAATCACCAAGACAAGCGGGCGAGATTGTCATCGTTGCCATTGATGATAGAAGCCTGGGTCAGCTTGGGCACTACTCTTCATGGTCACGGTCCTATCACGCGGAGGTGGCAGATGTACTCAGCAGCGCCGGTGCCAGGGTGATAGCCTTTGATGTTCTCTTCTCCGAACCGGCATCCGACGATGAAGTATTTGCAGCGTCTATTCGTAATGCTGGAAACGTAGTCATACCGCTTGCCTATGCTTCCACCACCAACAAGTTAACGGCCACAGGGACGATAGTTTTTCAGGATATCCTGAATCCGATACGGATTCTTCAAGAGAGTGCCGTTGCCGTTGGGCATGCCAACATTATTCCCGACGAAGATGGGGTTATGCGAAGACTGCCTATTACAATATCCGGAGGGACCGACCCCACCCCGGCGCTATCATTGACTGTTGTGGCCAGTTACCTTCGCCGGCCCCAGGTCATCGAATCTGCTATCGAGGACGACGTGCTGACTTTCGCAGGCCGGTCAATTCCGCTCGATAGTTCCGGAAACATGCTGATTAACTATACCTGTGACTCAGTTGCTCCGATGAGCTTTAAGACTGTCTCCTATGCTGATGTGCTTACCGGCAATGTTGAGCCAGACATATTTCAGGACAAGATTGTGATGATTGGTGCCACGGCAGTCGGACTTGGCGATACATTCTGGACACCCGCAGGGCGAATAATGAGTGGCGTGGAGATACATGCTACTGCGGTCGATACTATCCTGACTGCCAATTTCCTGAAGCCGGTTCCTGCCACTGCTACCGCTGCGTCGATTATGGTGTTGGCCTTTCTTTGCGGCCTTATGGTACTGAGGTTCAGGACGGTATGGTCTACCCTTGGATGTGTGTTACTCGGCATTGGGTACTACCTGTTCGCTTTTACGTTATTTGACAAGGGTGCCGTCATGAACACACTGTACCCGCCGCTGACTATTCTGGGTACGTTTGTGGGTGTGAATCTTTATAATATCGTCGTTGAAAGGCGTGAGAAAACAGAGATGGCGAAGACCTTCGGTCGCTATATCTCCGCCCCGGTAGTAGATAACGTTCTGACGGCATTAAGGGAGGGTGAACTGAAACTGGGTGGCGAGGAGCGCGAGATTACTGTACTCTTTGCCGATGTTCGTGGCTTCACCGGTATCACCGAGAGGACGCCGGTGGTGGAACTGGTTAAGACGCTGAACCGCTATTTATCGGTGATTATCGAGGCTACCCTCAAACATGACGGTATGGTGAACAAACTAGGCGGTGATAGCATCATGGCCGTCTGGAATGCTCCGATAGAGCTCAAGGATCATGCGATACTGGCTGTAAGAACGGCTATCTGTGCCTTGCGTGACATCAGGGAGTTGCAGGAACGCGAACCTGAACTTCCAAAGATGGACTTTGGCATCGGTATCAATACAGGGAAAGTAGTAGCAGGCAACATGGGGTCAGTAAACCGACTGGAATATTCCGTGATTGGCGATGCTGTAAACACCGCTGCCAGGCTAACTGATATTGCACCGGGTGGGGAGATATGGATTGGAAGCAATAGCCATGATCTTGTGAAAGGTAGCATTGCTACAGAGTCGTTGCCACCACTTGCTTTGCGAGGGAAACGTGAACCCGTCCACGCCTACAGGGTGGTCGATTGCTATGACCTGAGGGATGATAGCCAGAACAGCCGGATTCTGGTGGCAACCGGATAGCATACGGAGAAGACAATGGGAATTAAGGTAATAGAATATAACGAAGTACAGGTAACCGCCACACCCGCTGCGCGTGAGCTGCCCGACATTTCCGGGCTGGTAGAGAAAGCGGCGGCTGGTGATCTTGAAGCCTTCAGTGAAATCTACGAGGTATGCCTTAATCCGATATACCGATATGTTCTCTATCATGTCAGGGACATGATGACGGCTGAGGATGTCACCGAGGACGTGTTTATTAAGGCGTGGAAGGCAATCGAATCCTGCAAAGGAAGGGGTCGGACATTTATGCCGTGGCTCTACCGCATTGCTCATAATCACACAATCAACGTGCTTAAGAAAACACAAAAAAGCGTGTCACTGGAGACAGAAA
The DNA here is from genome assembly GCA_035529395.1 of Dehalococcoidales bacterium. Classification (NCBI taxonomy): domain Bacteria; kingdom Bacillati; phylum Chloroflexota; class Dehalococcoidia; order Dehalococcoidales; species Dehalococcoidales bacterium. Next base: position 3,082 of record DATKWT010000146.1, read on the forward strand.
CACTCGTCGAGGCGGACGGTCCTGAAAAACAAGTCGCAGCCAGGTTCAGTCGGGAAACACTACTGGATGCGACAGGACGCTTGCCTCCGAACCAGAAACAGGTAATCATACTGAAGTTTATCGAAGGTCTGGATAACCGTGAGATCGGCGAAGTTATGAACAAGAAAGAGGGAGCCGTTAGAGTATTACAAATGAGGGCCCTGTCCAGGCTTCGCCAGCAGTTGGGTAGAACAGAATCAGAATATGCAGGCTGGTTGTGAGATGTTCTTCGAGAGTCCATTGTGAAGATTAACGAGGGCTGGACAACCGAAAACAGTACCCGCCCAGTATCCGGACACATGGATGTTGAACCGGCAGTTCAGGCGTGCTAAGCCGCTGACTCAACAAGTCCCACTTCAGCTCATAAGGAGGGGAAGATGGTGGCCAATACAACGAAATACGAGGAAACGAAACTCCTGACCAGACCCGGTGAGTACCAGTATGAGACGAGAATGGACCTTCTCCACAAGATTGGTGAGAAGGTTGGTTCGGTATCGGACCTTTCTAAGCTAGTCGAACAGATTGTCAAGATGACTCAGCATGCGATTGAAGCGTCTGCTTCTTCTGTGCTCCTTCTCGATGACAGCGGGAACGATCTAGTCTTCGACGTCGTATTAGGTGGGGCTAAAAGCACCCTGAAGCACTTGCGTATTAGCACACAATCGGGCATTGCCGGTTGGGTTGCCCTAAACGGCAAGCCGTTGATAGTCAACGACGTAAGCCAGGACGAACGTTTCAATCGGCAGATTGACAAGACCACGGGGTTTGTCACCAGGTCTATCATGTGTGCGCCGATGATAGTTCAAAGGAAGGTGATAGGGGTTCTGGAGGTGCTCAATAAAGACGATGGAACCGATTTCTCCGTGCAAAATTTGGAGACACTGCTGTCGGTAGCATCAACAGCGGCCATGGCCATTGAGAATCTAAGGCTGCACAAGTCTGCAATCGATGAGTATGAGAACCGGATAAAGATCCAGGAACAACTGCGGCACTCACAGCTCCTGGCTTCACTCGGGGAAATGACGGCTGGTATCGCCCACGAGATAAGTAACCCGCTAAGCAGTATTCTACTCCACTGCGATTTGATGCTATCGGAAGAAATGCCGTCCTGGCAGAATAAGGATTTGAGGGTCGTACGTGATGAAGCCAGGCGCGCCTCAAAGATAATGAGGTCCCTCCTGACCTACAGCCACCAGTCCAGTCCCAGGCTACGCCGTCTCGACTTGCACAAAGTGCTGAACAGGGTTATGGACATACGGCTATACACATGGGGTGCGCGGAGCATCACGGCGCACAAAAATTTAGCAGCTGGCCCGCTCTATATAAGAGGGAGTTCGTCACAGCTGACTCAGGTTTTCGTGAACCTCCTGCTAAATGCAGAGGATGCCATTAAAGAAGCGGCAAAGGCGAATGGCGGGAACATCATAGTTGCTTCACGCATACATGGCAAATGGGCAGAAGCGTCAGTTGCTGACGATGGCACCGGCATATCGGAAGAGAAGCTATCACAAGTGTTCAACCCGTTCTTCACCACCAAGGCAGTAGGGAAAGGTACCGGCCTTGGTTTAAGCACCTGTCGGGCTATTGTGACGGACCACAATGGCCTGATACGAATCGAGAACAATGATATGGGTGGTGCTACTTTCACGGTAGAACTGCCACTGAGCGCGGTTGAACATTCCGAGCCCGCAGCGTAATAACGACCGGTAAAAACGACCTGAAACTCCGATGTACTGGAGTGTCGGCGGAGGGAGATAGGAAGCTGATGAAACTTCGTGTTCTGGGTGCACACAACCGGGAGACGGCAACTACCAAATGTACTTCTTTGCTTATTGATGATGTCCTGTCGATTGATGCAGGCAGTCTGACCTCATGTCTTACCATTTCAGCCCAGAAAAGGCTAAAGGCTGTTCTTCTTACACATGCACATTTTGACCACATCCGGGATATTCCAGCCATTGCACTGAATCTTCATCGTGAATGTGCCAGAATCAAGGTCTACTCCACTTGCGAAGTCCGCAGCATGATTGAAACTCATTTGCTCAACGGAGAAATCTACCCCCGATTCCAGGACCTGCCCAGGGGATGGCCTACGCTCCAATTCAAGACAATGAGACCGTATGAACCGGAGATTATTTACGGGTACGAAGTTATCGCTATCCCTGTCAATCACTCGGTAACTGCCGTTGGCTATCAGGTCAGTGATTCCAGAGGTAACGCCGTATTCTACACTGGTGATACCGGCCCATTTTTAGTAGATTCCTTGCGCGACTTGTGCCCACAGATACTTGTCACTGAGGTGACCTTCTCTGACAGATATTCGCCCCTTGCCGCCGATACCGGTCATCTCACTCCGTCCGGTCTTCACAATGTGCTCGTTGGATTCCGACGGCTCAAGGGATACGTCCCAGGAATAATAGTGGTACATATGGACCCGGCAATGGAGAAAGAAATAAGCGAGGAAATTGAGGAGGTCGCCAGTGACCTGGGTGCTTCGATAACTGTGGCACGTGCGGATATGCTCGTGCCGGTCCCGGCTCCGGCTCCTTCTCCGGCTCCTTCTCCGGCTGCATCAATTACAGGGAAACGTTATCAGGGTTACACGGTTGTCAATTACATACCTTGACCAGTTCGTACTCCAACCTGTACCCGACAGCACATAACGTTATCCTTCCCTGTCGCTGGAAGACAAGAAAGAAGACTGGCCCAGAACCATACCTTACCCGTCCCCAGGACCAGGAGAGTTGAGATAATGAAGGTAAGTGTAACAAATTACGTTGGTCGATTGTATTAACAATAAAGAACCAGATTACAGGATACCCCGTAGAACTGCCCGGAAGGGTGCAGCAGTAACTGAGCAAGGGGAAACCCGGGAATGAAGAGAGAACTGGCAGAGACGCTGGACGAGTGCATCAAGAGAATAGCCAACGGAGAGACGGTTGAGGCCTGCCTGGCTGATTACCCTGATGTGCGTTCGAAGATTGAGCCGTTGCTATATACGGCATTGTCTGTTTCTGCCACTCCCGGGATAGTAGCCCCGGAAGCATTCAGGATCATGTCCGGTGCACGTCTGCTGGCACGAATTCGCAAGGAGGCCATACAACCCCAGGCGGCGAGACGCCAGCAAAATACATCACCGTTTGACATTCTCGGTCTCGGATATCAATGGTTACGGCAGGCTTTAACTGGTTTAGCAGGAATGAAGAGGACTGTGATTCCAGTAGCATTGACCGTATCTCTTATCCTTGGTGCTGCCATTGGCGGGCTACGTCTCATGTGGGCAGCCCCGGCCCTGGCATCTCAGTGTACCCTGAGTGTATTCAGCGGTAGTGTCGAGATACAGTCTCCAGAGGAGACAAGTTGGCAACAGGGTACTGACGGCATGACCCTGTCCGTAGGTGACCGCGTAAGGACGGCTATAAATTCCGGTGCGTTGCTTACTTTCTTTGAGGGTAGCACCATCAAACTCGAATCTGAGACCGACGTACAGATTCAGCAGGTCGAGCGTGCTCAGGATGAATCTGTCAGGATTACCCTGAAGCAATGGCTGGGCAGGACATGGAGTCGTGTGGTGAAAATGGCAGGTACAGGTTCCCATTATGAGATTGAAACGCCATCGGCAACAGCCGTAGTGCGAGGGACCCTGTTTTCTACCATTGTTGATGAAGCTGGATCGACAGAGGTTGCGACAACTTCGGGACTGGTTAGTGTGGTTGCACAGGGTGAAGAAGTATACCTGCCACCCAGTCAGAAGACCGAGGTACAGGCGGGAAGCGCTCCATCGCAGCCAGAGACAGTGCCTGCCATCCGGAATGAGCTCGTAGTTAGAGTTGACATGCCAGCGGTAGCCTCGTTATGCGACCCCACCGGCTCAAGTACCGGGACTCTGCTAACCGGTCTGTCGTTCAACCAGATTGCCGGCTCCCTGTCTTTAATACCGGCCGAAGGCACCCAGCAAATATCCGTACCTGATCCGATAGGTGGTGAATACGTTGTCGCTCTACGGTATCTCTCTCAGGGAACGGCGAATTTCAGTATTGAGGCTCAATCTGATGGCAAGCCGGTCTTTGGGCATAGCGGTGTTCTCGAAGCAGACGGCGAGGGTGGATGGCTCATACGCTTCAATCTTATAATCGAGAACAACCTGATTTCCGGTGGTGAAGTAGTCGGAACCGAGCCGCTTGGGGACGAGGCGCCCGAGAATATAGTGGAACCTGAAGCGGCTAAAGAAAGTCGAATACAATCAAAGCCACCCGGTCAGGATAAAAACAACGGGTCTACTCAAGGCGTGGAGCAAGACCGGGGAAGTGAAGATGTCCAGGAGCAGCGTCATAGCGAGTCTGGTGGACAGGCCCAGGATGAGGGCAAAGACCAGGGCCAGGATGGTGAACGTACCAAAGGTAAGAGTATGCCTGACGAAGAAGTTGACGAAGATACCCGCGATTTTTTGGATGACTTCTTCAAGCGAGTTGGCGAACAGACCCGGGCTGAAGACAAGGATCAGAGCCAATCTGGCAAACAGGACCAGGACAAAGACACGGATCTGAGCCCACCCGATCAGCAGGTCCAGGCTAAATACACAGGTCAGAGCCAACCCGACCAGCAGGTCCAGGATAAAAGCACGGGCCAGAGCCAACCCGATCAACAGGTCCAGACTAAATACACAGGTCAGAGCCAACCCGACCAGCAGGTCCAGGATAAAAGCACGGGCCAGGGCCCACCTGATCAGCAGATCCAGGCTAAATACACAGGTCAGAGCCAACCCGATCAGCAGGTCCAGGACAAAGACACGGATCTGAGCCCACCCGATAAGCAGGTCCAGGCTAAAAGCACGGGCCAGGGCCCGCCTGATAAGCAGGACCAGGATAATAATAGGGATCTGAGCCAACCTGGTAAGCCAGCACTAGGATAAAGATAAACTCCAGAAATGAGGCAGTTCTCCCTCAGAAATCAGCCAGGGTAGTGAGCCAGACTCTGGACTTCAGGAGAAGTCTTTTCCTGGTTCTACATACCATCTTCACCAACGAGGTGTATACCGGAATACCTGTCTGATACCAGGACAACAAGCGAAGTCTCGAATCTATCGTAGCTCGGAAAGCTTGCCCCAACCAACTTCAGCAGAGACGCCTTTAACCGTGCCACACTATGTCTGGGGCATACATGCCGTTCTCAGCAGGAACCCGCTGCCCGAGAGAAGAGCCTTCATCAGGAGCTTCACCAAGGATGTCACAGTCACCGGGCGGGAAGTCCTGCGCACTGCTGTTCAAACCAGGAGAACCCAAACCACCCCGCGGTGCCACTGAAGACAGGAAAGGCCGTGTGTTCTGGTTCTCCAACTACGTTGTACCGGCCTAATACATCCCTGCATCCCTAAAGAAGCCCGGCATTGTTTCAGTGGCGTGGTGTGCTTCTCCTTCGAGAAGCAGGTATAGGCGCAAGTCAGACCACATCCCGATGTTTGTTCAATCTACCCGCCTCGTCTTATCGCAGTGATTCAACACGGTCTTTCAGGTCTTGCCTGCTGGTCATTTCAGCAACGGTGTCCAAGAACTCCTTGACCGAGCCAGACTTGCTCCTCAGTTCCCTCAATTCGACCCCGATCGGACTGATAGAGCTTGCTTCGTCAGCGTATGTACCGTGCCAGGCGAAGTAGGCCTGATTCAGTTTCCTGATGTGGTAGCCCTCTGAAGCCAGATGCTGGCGCTTCCGCTCCATGAATTGCTCAGCTGCTTCGACTTCTCCCCTGGCCAGATAGTCATCAACCGCCAGCCTTATTTCCCTCATCTCCCGGTCGAAGTCAGACGTATCCTCTTGAACTTCTCTCTGCCCCGGGTAGTATCTGTCGCAGATATCCTTGCCAATCTCTTCACTTATCATGCCTGCGGCAGTCTCATTCATGGTGGCTACCTCGTAATTCCGCGATATACCAAGGAGGTCCAGCATGTATTGAAAACCCAACGGCTTAAAAGCCAGGTATTGATGTATCCATTCCTCAACTGCAGTCTCAATGGTGAAGTACAGATTATCACTATTGGTAACAAAGCTAGGGTAAGCTCCTGCAAAACCCCCAAGCCTTACTATCAATGAAGAAACACCCAACTTATCGACCTGAGCCTCGATGCTTTCTATTTGCTCAGGGCTGAGATTCGGCTGCAACATGATTTCTCTCATGCTCTCTATTCTGCCTCTCGGCGAGATTACCAGCAGGCGGGGCAGTGTTGTGAGCCTCAGATTCACCGGCGGGAAACCGAAGATGTGCTCTTGAATCAATGCGTCCTTTATCTGATTCTCCAGGATCTTTTCCACCGTGTCCTGTAACGGCTTTCTGCGGTCCTCGGTGGCAGCGAAATACTCGACAACTATGCCTGGCGGATTGTCAAGGTCCTGGTCTATGCTGCGTACCCATTGACTGAATTCATGTTGAAGACTGGTAGCCTCCCATACTGGAATGCTGAAACGATAGGACTCCACGATTGAGCTCAACTGCGTATTGAAATTGTTGCCAGTGGTACAACCTCCACCGAGTAAGTAGGCTGATAGCAAAGTGATAGCAAGAATACCGGTCAGTACACAGATGCACCAACTCGTGAGGCAGGTCATAACGGCGTGGCCGGTATTGAGACCCAGAGTTTGCCTCACCGCCACAATACCGGCAATGAGAGCCCAAATAGATGAGCCAAGCCACAGAAACCCTCCTATCACAGGGGTGAACAGGAAGATCCCCAGCACTGCGGGAGAGGTCGAGAAGCCGACAGCACGAAGCAATCCTCCCTTTGTGGCCGATACCCTTGAGCCCTTGAATGCCTTCATTCCAATGATATAGACAATGAAGGACCACATAAGCCATCCAACGAGCGAGCCAAGCAGACCGAACAGCAGGCCCCAGACCGACCATATTCCTGCCCATCTGAATACTCCGGCTACGCCAGCGCCTATACCTGTTGCCAGGCTTACCAATACCACGGTGAGGAATGCACGCCCACTGGCAGTAGTCTCGGTCCCTACTTCCTCATAGAGGCTGATATCGAGCTTTGCTGCCCGAAGCATCCTGCTAACAAGTGACGGTGAGCGCACGTCCCGCTTCTCCTTAGCCCCGATTTGCTAATACCGACACATCTTCCATGACCTGCAACGTGTTTCAGTCTACGGTATCCTGGTCAATGAGAATAGGCAAGCCGTTGTACAATACATTTCATCGGGACGTGTGACTTTCTGGAGGTCGTTCCAGCTATTTCTAGAGGAGACAAGCCGGAATCCGGTTATCCGGAGTGAGAAAGCATCAATCCCGCCTGGCAGCAGGTTCTTCAACCACTGTGGTCGTTCTCTAGCTGAAGCAATTTCCACGGGTCCCTTCGCCAACGCCTGCACCCTCTCGCGGACCTGCCGCCTTGTCGCGTGATCAGGTATCGGTGACCGGCTACGTAGAATGAAGACTGGGGGTATGTTAGCATACCCCCAGTCAATTTGTCCTGGCGTGTGGAACGGTGTCCTGTCCGGTACTAGTCTCTGGTTCCGGTCACCTCTTCCTTGAGGTCCTGGTCTACCCAGACATACCTGAGTACACCGGTGTTCTCACCGGGGTCAGGCCCGACGCTCACTTCACCGACATAGCCCTTGAGCCAGGGTGTCCAGAAGAGGAACCAGGCTGGTGTCGGTATCGGAATCTCCCAGCATTGGTCTATCTCGTAGAGGCACTGCAGGCGGCGAATTTCCGATTGCTCTGCCGGGTCTATCGTCTCTACGAGCTCTTCGTATGTTGCCTGGGCGTAGTCGTCGACGACGTTAGCGAAGGCATAGACCGAACGAACCCCTTCAGCAGAGACCCATCCGCCGTGAGCCCAGCCGAAGGCATCATCGATGGCGTTGTTGCTCCAGGAGATGTAGCTCATTCCGGGGAAGGACCTCACCCACAGCTGGTTGCCGAAGGTGGTGGATTCCACCACGTCTATCGTCATTTCGATGCCGACATCGGCAAGCCAACTCTGGACCAGGGACATCACCTCGATGCCGCGCGGGTCGGAGGCGGAGACCTGGACGTCGGTGGCGAAGCCGTTGGGGTAGCCGGCCTCGGCCAGCAACGCTTTGGCTTCTTCCGGGTTATATCCGTAGAGCAACTGGCTGCTCTCCGGCAGCTCCTCCAGCGGTGTGTAGTGGTCGGCGAAGGAGGGCATCACCGGCCAGGTGAGCATGAAAGCCCTGCCCTCGTAGTAGTCCTCCAGGATGGCAGGCTGGTCTATCGCCATGGAGATTGCCTGCCGTACCCGCTTGTCACTGTAGGGTGCGATGTCGGTGCGCGGCCACATCGTGTTGGAGCTGTCTGGCTGTACCATCCTCATGAGCAGCTCTGGGTTCGACTCCAGCATACCGTCCACCTTGTCGGAGGGGACCCACTGCCAGTCGGTCTTGTACGTGCGCAGCGCCGCCAGCTGGGTGGTCGTGTCAGGTATCACAATCATCTGGAGCTTGTCGATATAGGGCAGCCTGTTCTCGGGGAAGAAGGGGTCGAAAAGGTGCCAGTTGGGGTTCCTGCTCCAGGTCAGCGAGCTGTCGGTAACGGCGTCTTCCAGCATGAACGGCCCGATGCCGACCTGGTGACGAGGGTCCTCACAGTCGCCGAACTCCTCCACCACTTCACGCGGCTGCATGTACATCCAGTTCATGACGCCGTGCAGCATGCGCGTGGTCGGCTCGTCATAATTGAGCTCGAAGTTGAACTTGTCGATCTTCACGAAGAACGGCGGATCCTGCTCCTCCGGCGGGTAGTAAACGTTCCGCGGGTCCAGCGACCCCCGTTCAAACGAATACTCGACGTCGTCGGCAACGAACTGCCGGCCGTTCATCGGCGGGCGGTTGTGCCAGTAGACGTTTTCGCGGAGCTTGAAGACAATGGTATCCAGGTCGATAATCTCCCAACTCTCCGCCACGTCGCCCATGAGGAACGGGTCGGGAATATAGGAAGACGTGAACGGGCACTCGTTGGTGCCCTGGGGCCCCCTTGACCAGTCGGCCGTACCCAGTCGTCCGTAGACGTGAAGCGCGTTGGGCAAGGAACGGGTCGAATTCACCGGGTCGAGGAGTTGTGTCGGCGTACCGCTGGCCGAGATGAAGGTGATGCTACCCCCGTATCGGGGTTTCTCCTTCAGTTTCCCCATAGAGTCCAGGACCATCTCCGGACCCTTTTCCTCAACGGCAGCCGGACCTTCCTCTTCCTCTTCTACCTTTGGAGCATCCTTCTCTATGACCTGCCCCTTAACTGTCTCTGTTATTTTCTTCTCCTCGACTGCTGCCGGCTGGCAGGATGACAGAACCAGCGCCGCCACCATTAGCGAAGACAGCAGGAGCCATACAGCTTTTCTTTTCATCTCTTCTCCTTTTTTGCCATACAGGTTAGGGTTCCACCTTTGTATTACCATATATATCAAGCGCTCTCCCGGCGCGTATCAAGGACAGTTTCCTCTTCTATCTCTATCTGTGTTGCTACAGACTCCACCTTCCCACACCACGACCAGACCAGTGACTGCACCTCTTAATAGACAATCTTGACGTACAGGTACCGGTCTTGGTCATAGATTATACGCATCAGGATGTATGATGTCAATAGTAATAGATGGTTATTATGACTCCGGTTAACGCGCTGTCATCGTCCCATCGGGGTGGTTATGGGTGGACTGGTCTCATCTTGAAGGAGCAGTATCCAGGTTGTGACCCAAAAGACTAACCTGGGCCGTGGTTGTCTGTATGCCTTTCTGGTTAGGGGCCCTGCTGCTAAACCCGACAATATCAGCCTAAACCCGATAAAGCCCGGCTATGCCCGATTACCCCCAGAGCTCCGGTCACGGGAGGGAGTAGCAGCGCTTAATTAAGCCGGTGGATGGTCATCCCAAACATCCCCAGCACTCTGGTTTTCCCCAGCAGGACCCCAGTGTATTCCTCCAGGCAACCAATTACTGCACGGTATGGTAAGGTACATTTACACTTAAGCACAAGAACTATATAGTTCTGCTTACGTGCACAGGCGTCCATTGTAATCGACAATACATGGTTTGTCAAGTAGTAAACCGTACGATGTCGGTGTTCTACGATATTGTCACCATCTAACTGTTCCGGGAAAATGTCACCATGAAGGAGATGGTGGTATTGAACAGGAAAGAGCAACGGAGGCTGGTGGTATTGAACCGGGTGGAGGCAAGGAAGATGGTTGGCAGGGAAGCAAGTGAGGTATCAGGTCTCTCCCTGCGCCATGTGAGAAGGCTTCTGGCAGC
>DATKWT010000147.1 GCA_035529395.1 Dehalococcoidales bacterium
CTGTCATGCTGCGCGGTTGCCGTGAGACCTCCGGCAGCAGTTGCGAACCTCATGACCGGGGTCCAGTGTCCCTTCCGGCCGTTCTCGTCGTAGTCTATGACTCCGTCTCCGTTCTCGTCATAGCCGTCCATTATCTCTTTAAGCAGCGAGGAGCCGGTCAGCCTGTCACTGGCCTCAGCCCAACTCAGGACGGTCGGCTGCATGTCCCACAGCATACACGCCGAGTTGTAGTACATGGTAGTGGTGATGAGCTCGTGGAACTCCTTCCCGTCAACTCTACCGAGGTGTCCCTCCAAAGAGGCCATCGGCATTTCCGTAACGGTGTCCCAGCCAACGACATAATACTGTTGTCGTCCGACTCCTCTCTCCTCCATGTACCGATAGAGACCGTACCGGAAGAGCGGCGAGTCAATGTCCTCATCGGTGACTATGTTCTTGCCATCGATCCTGGCGATCGGCACCCTGTGGAAGAACTCCGTGGGAAGGCCCCTCTCTTTCTGTGTCTGCCTGGCCTCAACTATTGGCACCGTCTTAAAGCAGTAGCGGGCACACATGACATCCAGCGCTACCATGTTGAGCGACGCCAGTCCAAACCCTTCAGGTACCCTCACCCCCATCCCCTGATGGCTGATATTGACGGCCTCGATGGCATCGACAACGTGAACCATAAAGACGCCCTGGTCCTGCGTAGCCCGGATGACGTCCGCCTGTGTCCCCGGCATTCCGCGTGTTCTGGTCACAATGTACTCGCCCTTCTCGTTCCTCATGGGAAGGCCGGTCTCATCGTCCATTTGCGGGATCCAGGGCATGTGGGGAAGCTCCGTCTTCATCCCCGGGACGGGGTCCGGGGACCCGTACAACCATCGGCGCTTGCCTGATCCATCATTGCAGGGTGCCTCCTGGGGATAGAGGCCAATACCCAGGTTCTTGACCGCGTTGGTCAGCAGGTCCTGGGCGTGGATCTTAAGCCTGGGCACGTTAACCAGTACACACCCGGGGTAGTCCTTCATATCCTCCGTATCCGCTGGGTCGCCGCCAACAATTGCCTTGTGCAGGGTTATCTCCTGGAAATTGGCCCCATCAGGGACGGACACCACCCTCCCCTTTGAGGCATTGTCGTAGAGGCGGTTCAGGTCATAAACCAGCAGTCTGTCGCCCGCCCTGCCCGGGGGAAGGTACTCTCCGGAGACACTCTCCTGGTAGCCCTTCATCGGGTCATCCGCGTGTGATACATCGTGGCTTTCAGCCAGATACCTCCGCACGAAGTAGAAGCCCCAGCCGCCGTAGAAGTCACCGCTCCGTCCCTCCATGACAGCTTCGGTGGTGATCCGCTTACCTTCGTTGTATTGCAGGCTGAAGAGGACCCCCACAGCCGAGGTAGCACTGGCGGCTTCTCCCAGCGCCATCTCGTGATAGGAGATATCCATTTTGTCGTGGAACCAGCGCATCAAGGCAGCCATGAAAGGCCACTCCGTACAGGTGGTATGGCCCATCCCCTCACCGTGGGTTGCCGGGTCGATGCATAATGGCGCAACCAGGTTGGGTTTGAAAAGCAGCTTCTTCCCCTGCTTGACCTGCGCTTTAACACTGGCAGTGAAGCCGGTCTCCTCATCCAGCTTACCGAGGGCATAGCCCAGGCCAGCATAGATGTAGTCTATTCTGCCCTTTATCTCTTCCCATGCTTCCGCGCTATCCTCATCGATAACCCGCTGCAGCAGCACAGGCATACCGGCATAGGCGCGGCCGGGTTCCATCCTGACGGCAGCAACCGGCGAACCGGAGGTATCCGTACTGAGCACCCCGATACTTGACTCCACCTTCATTCCCTTCTCAAAGGACATTGCATTCTCTCCTTCCAGACATTCGTTACATGACAATGACCGGTACTCCCTGCGAATACCGGTGAATCTGTCTTACCGGCAATGCAGAAACGAACCCATTCCGCACCACAACAGAGACAATTGCCACAAGGTACTACACGTCAGCCGTGATGTCAAATCTCGTGTACCATCCGGTATCAGTGTCGGTCGGCACCGGCATGAGACGAAAGTCGCATACAGGAACAGGGGTGTGTTCTATACTATCTTTAAGTGGATTGGTGAAAAGGACATACCACTGTTCCCGGGCTCTAAGAAAGGACCGGAGGAGGAGCAAAAATGCGAGAGGACATTCAGACAGTACTAAACAGGATAAGACCAGCCCTTCAGGCAGATGGTGGAGATGTGGAGCTAATCGATGTCGCTGATGGTGTGGTCAGCGTGAGGCTAACCGGTGCCTGCGGCGGCTGCCCGATGGCCACTATTACGCTGAAGCAGGGCATTGAGCGAGTGCTTCGCGAACAGGTACCCGATATCAAGGAAGTGGTCAGCGTCTAGAGCCGGTGAGGAAAACGTCTAGGTGTGCAGAATGAGCCCACCGTCTACCGGTATGATCACCCCGGTCACATAGGAGGCATCGTCCGAGGCCAGGAAAGCCGCTACCCTGGCTACCTCCCAGGGCGAACCGAAACGTCTCATCGGGACCTGCCTCAGATTTATGTCACGGACTCTTTCGTCCTGCCATACCGGTTGCACCAGCGGGGTATCTATGTAGCCCGGCATGATACAGTTGCACCTGATATTGTTACGAGCGTAACGTCGGGCAATATGCAGCGTCAGGTGATTGACCGCCCCCTTGGAAGCCGTGTAGGCTACTCCTGGGAGCGGTCGTACTGCTGCCGTCGACGATATATTAACAATAGAGCCACTCCCCGCTTCAATCATGTGGGGAATGGTATACTTGCACATCAGGAACATCCCCTTCACATTAACATTAAACGCCGTGACCCAGTCCTCCTCGGTGGCATCGACAACATCACCACCGACACTCCTCCCCACATTGTTATGTAAAACGTCTACCCTGCCGAAGAGCTGCAAACAGCGGGCAACCGTGGCTTCGCAGTTCCCAGCCTTGACGACATCGGCAACACCGCTCTCTGCCTGACCGCCCTCCTCCCGAATCATATCTCTGGTAGCATCAGCGGCAGCTCCGTCGATATCGACGCAGAACACCCGGGCTCCTTCACGGGCAAACTGCACGGCGGCCGCCTTGCCATTACCGATTCCTTCCCCCTTTGTCCCGGCACCAACAACTATGGCTACCCTGTCCTGTAAACGTCCCATCTTTCTGCCCCTTTCTGCCTGACTTCAAGATTGCGAAGTTCCTTACCGCCGTATCCTAACGCCTATTGCTCCGGGGGTCAATAACATATACTCGCCCGGTACATTAGTGACACTTCAGCATAGTCGATGCCGGTTGCCACACAAGAAGAAAACTAACTCTCCCTGCCGGGAAGGTGAGTTGTCAGGCAGTGACCACGATACCTCACCCTGTTGTGTTACCCTTCTATCTGAACGAGAGCATAACAGCCCGTCCCGCACTATACCAATGTGCACATTATTTGCTATGATAGCGATACATGCCAATTCCCTGATGTCAGGAAGCCGACCATCAAATCAGAATAAAGGAGGTAGCCGATGCCTGCGAGTATACCAAAGGAACTGACCGCAGAACAGGTGAGGGCTAAATGTGACCCTGCCCTGTTCGAATGCGATTCGACCGCTGACCTCAAGCCTATCGACACCATTATCGGCCAGGACAGGGCACTCAGTGCTCTCAAATTCGGTCTCAGTATCCAGAAAACCGGATTCAACATCTATGTTGCCGGACCGGCCGGAACCGGCAAGATGACGGTGATGCGGTCATTCCTGGAGACACTGGCATCTCAGAAGTCAGCCCCCTCCGACTGGTGCTACGTGTACAACTTCCGGGACTCATACTGCCCCGGGGCTCTGGAAGTACCTGCCGGGACCGGGCTGGTCCTGCAGAAAGACATGCGGGACCTGGTAGACAAGGTCCGCCGCAGCATCGTGCAGGCGTTCAGTAGTAAGGAATACGGTGAACGGCGTTCAGAGATAGCTGATGAACTGAACCGAAAACGGGGGTCGGTATTCACTGTCGTAAGTGAGAAAGCCAGGGAGAGAGGGTTGCTTCTGAAGAGCACCCAGGTTGGCCTGGTTCTGACACCGGCCATAGACGGCCAGCAAATGAGTGAGGAAGACTACCAGAACCTGAGCACTGAGAAAAAGGATGAACTAGGCCAGGCACGGGAAGAGCTCACCGCGGAGCTCAAAGAGACACTCGAAGAGCTACAAAACGAGGAGAATAACGCTCAGAAACAGCTCGAGGACACAGACCATGAGGTAGCTACCTACGCCGTCAGCCATCTCTTCGAAGAGCTCAGGAACAAGTATACCGAACTCACCCAGGTAGTACACTACCTCGATGAAGTCAAGAAAAACATCATTGATAACTTCGGGCAGTTCCGGTCAGATGAAAAACCCGAGGGAGCCGACCCCATGGCTGTTGCGATGCAGGAACAGGCCCGGAAGCAGGCTCTGCAAGTATATGAGGTCAATGTGCTTGTTGACAATTCGGAGCTAGAGGGAGCCCCGGTAGTCGTCGATACTAACCCCACGTTTAGCAACCTCTTCGGCCGTATTGAAAAAGAGGCGCATTTCGGTGCCCTGTACACAGACTTCACAATGATAAGAAGCGGCTCATTGCACCGGGCTAATGGCGGGTATCTTGTAATAAGGGTCGAAGACCTGCTGACCAATTATCAGTCCTGGGAAGGCCTGAAGAGAACCCTCCGCGAGAACAAGCTTATCATCGAGGATATCGGAGAGCGGCTAGGATTTATGTCAACCAAGACTCTCCAGCCGGAACCTATTCCACTTGACGTCAAAGTTGTCATTATCGGGGAGCCGATGTTCTACTACCTTTTACATCGGTCGGACCTCCAGTTCAGGGAACTGTTTAAGGTAAAGGCGGATTTTGACAGCCAGATGGACAAGAACGAGGACAACCTTAAGGACTACGCCGCCGTCCTGTGCCGCCTCTGCACTGAGGAAAAGATGAAACACCTGAGAAGCGACGCCCTGGCCAGGATAATAGAGCACAGCTCAAGGCTGGCGGACAATCATGACAAGCTGACAACGATGTTTTCCAGTATCGCTGATATTGTCCGCGAGGCCAATTTCTATGCCGGTGAAGACGGGGCCTCCACCATCGAAGCCAGCCATGTTCATAGAGCTGTAGAACATCGGGTCTATCGGTCAAACCTTATCCAGGAGCGCATCAACGAGATGATAGAGACCGGGATGATTATCATTGACGTAGAAGGTGAAGCAGTCGGCCAGGTGAACGGCCTGGCGGTATATGACCTGGGTGATTTCTCCTTCGGGAAACCGAGCCGTATAACCGCCAGTGTCGGCGTGGGTCGAGAAGGACTGGTTGACATCGAGAGAGAATCCAAGCTTGGCGGTCCACTCCACACCAAGGGGGTCCTGATACTCAACGGGTATATTCACGAGAAGTATGCCCGTGATATCCCTCTGTCCCTTTCCGCCCGTCTTGTCTTCGAGCAGAGCTATGAAGGAGTGGATGGCGATAGCGCTTCAAGCACGGAACTGTACTCCCTGCTCTCCCGCCTGTCCGGGGTGCCCATCAAACAGAATATCGCCGTGACCGGTTCGGTCAACCAGAATGGAGAGGTGCAGGCGATAGGTGGAATAAACGAGAAGGTAGAGGGATTTTTCGAGGTATGCCGTGTCAGGGGTCTCAATGGGTCGCAGGGGGTCCTGATACCGGCAAGCAACATCCACAACCTCATGCTCAAGGATGACATTGTCGAGGCAATCCGGGAAGGCAAGTTCCACATTTACCCGGTGAGTACGATAGATGAGGGAATTGAAGTGCTTACCGGAATGAAGGCCGGTCAATTCCTGGAAGATGGCACCTTCGAAGTCGATTCTATAAACGACCGGGTGCAGAAGCGCCTGGTAAATCTGGCGGAGAAGCTGCGGGACTTTTCCAAAGGTGAAGAGAAGACTGATACGGACAAGAATGACAAGGAAACCGAATCTTGAGTCCAGCCGAAACCGGCCTTCCCGCCAGTGCTGCGTGGCGTTGTTGACGGCGATATGGTAAAGATGGCAAAATGCGGTCTGTGCGATCGCTTGAGATGTCATGGAATATACCTGGCTCCCCAGGAGAAATACAGCCGGAAGGTAAAGTGGCAATAATAGGTAAGGAGTAGCAGTATGAGCAGGAAAATTCAGGAACCGCTTGAAATCAAAGGGATGAAGCTCAAGAACCGGATAGGTTTTGCCCCCTTTCTGAACATGCCTCGAAATGAAGATTGGAGTGTGAATGACCTCACAATCCGCTGGTTCGAGGAACGGGCTAAGGGAGGATTGGGATTTATCATGACCGGTTCCTTCGTCCCGCTGATGGTTTTAATGCCCACAGCCAGAGAGGGATTTGTCCGTCTCGCCGAACGGATGCACCAGTATGACTGCAAGATTGGTATCCAGCTTGTGCAGGGCGGCCCGATGAGCGGACAGGGCCCGTCGCCGTCTCCCTTCCCCAGTGAGACTCATGCCAAACTGGGCCAGTTCGACCTGATGGCAGGGAGCATCATTCCCACAACCGAGGTAACAGTGGAATACCTCGAACAACAGGTGAAGGAGTTTGCCGCCGCCGCGAAGCTCCTCAAGGAGACCGGTATTGATTGCGTCGAGCTGCACTGTGCCCACGGTGGTGCGACTCTGTGCTGCTCTTTCATCTCTCCGTTCTACAACCACCGTACCGACCAGTACGGTGGTAGCTGGGAGAACCGCCTCCGCCTCCCCACCGACATTCTTCGCGCGATGCGGGAAGCCGTCGGTGACGACTACCCATTATTCGCCCGGATGGACGCCGACGAACTGCTGGGTGAAGACGGAATCCAGGTAGCAGACGCCCAGAAGTACATCGCACCCGCACTGGTAGAGGCCGGTGCAGACTGCCTGGACATTTCACAGGGCTCGATAGTGCACTCGCCCCACGGTATCACCATTCCGGTCTACTATGAGAGGGGATGCTTCATCGAGAACGCTGCCGCCATAAAGGAAGTGGTCGATGTTCCCGTCATCGGCGTTGGCAGTATCCTGGATATGGATATGGCTGAGAGGTTCCTGCAGGAAGGTAAAGCGGACATCATCTATATGGGGCGTCAGGTTACCTGCGACACAGATACTCCCAATAAGTACTTCGAGGGCAGGCCGGAGGATATCCGCCAGTGCATCGGCTGCCAGGCCGGATGCGGCAGGCCCTGTTCAATCAACTATGATATCCAGGACGACCCGATACCGCTGACCCCGGCGGAGAAGACCAGGAAGGTCCTCGTGCTGGGCGGTGGCGTCGCCGGTATGGAAGCAGCCAGAATCGCCGCGACCAGGGGACACCAGGTGACGCTGTTCGAGAAAAGCAGCGAGCTTGGCGGTATGGTCGCCAACCTCGGCCTCAACCCTCTGACCGGTGAGTTCGGCAATGTCACGCGCTACCTGTCCACCCAGATGGGCAAGCTCGGAGTGGACGTCAGGGTCTGCAAGGACGCCACTGCCGACGAAATCATCGGGATGAAACCGGATGTCGTCATCCTGGCCGCGGGTTCAACAGCCACAATACCGGATGTGGCTGAAGGTAAATTCGGCGTGTTGACCCACGGCGAAGCCTTGAGACAGCGCCGCTCCATCGGACAGAAGGTCGTTGTCTGGGGATTCTTTGGTGCCGAACTGGCCATCTCCCTCGCCGAGGAAGGTAAGGACGTTGTCCTCATGGGCCGGTCCGGTGAAGGCTCCCTGGGGAGCGATATCGCTGGCGTGCGACGGTTCTATCTCCTCAGGAGGCTGACAGACCTCAACCTGGTCAGGGCCACTCCTGAAGGCCAGAGGTTGAGCAATCCCGAAGTACTCTACAACGTCAGGGTCGAAGAGATTGCCGATAGCAAGATAATG
>DATKWT010000148.1 GCA_035529395.1 Dehalococcoidales bacterium
CGCCGGGCCCTAACAGGGTAATGAAAAACCCTTTCGACCTTCCCCCTGACCCCCTTCCTGGCCAGGAAGGGGGAAGAGATTGTATCTGGGGGACACCGGCAGAATCTGGTTTCAGATTCTGCTAACGTCATTCTGTAAGAATGACGTCCAGACACCCCTGCCAGAAGGGGCACGCCCTCTGGACTCCCCTGTTTCATCAGCCTGCTAGAATCCGGCGTCGCCAGCATCTATATTGACAAAGCGTCATCATAGGGCTAGACTCCAATTCAGCCTGTGAAATATAATGGTATCACGCAGGAACCAGGTGATACCGGTAACTGCTTCGACCTGGAATACCCGGAGGAGGTAGAAGGTGAAGCTAACAGTAATAGGGTTTGGAAGGTGCGGCGGTCAGATTGCCGATGCATTCGCTCGACTGAACAAGCGAGCGCGCCACCAGCGCGGCGTGGATATCATCCCTGATGCCTTCGCAGTGAACAGCGGCGAAACAGACCTGGCCGGGCTGCGTAATATCAAGTCCGACTACAATCACCGCATTCTGATGGGCGGTACCACGACACAGGGTCACAGTGCCGCCAAACTCAGCGAGTTGGGCGCCCAGATTGCCAGAGACGACAGCGATAAAATCGTCAATGCCCTGAGTTCTTCCAAGCGCTTCGGGGACGCCGATGCGATACTCATGGTGGCCGCAACCGGTGGTGGTACCGGTTCGGGTGCTATGCCAATAATGGCACAGCACCTCAAGGAACGCTACTGGAGCAAGCCCGTTTACTGCATGGCCGTCCTCCCCTTTGAGTATGAAGAGCAGGCCGAAGCAAGAACGGTGCATAATACCGCACTCTGTCTCAAGTCCACCTACACGGCTGCTGACGCCGTGATACTGGTTGAGAACCAGAGATTTCACAGGAAGGACTCGCCACTGAGACACAACACAGCCCAGATAAACGCGCATATCGTTGAGCCATTCTACAACCTGCTCTGCGCAGGTGAAGAGAAAAGAACGAAGCGTATCGGGACGAAGGTGCTTGAAGCTGCGGATATCGTCGAAACCTTCGAGGGCTGGACGGCAATAGGATACGGCAAGACGATGCTGCCGATGATTCGAATACCGTTCCTGAAGTCACGCAACTACAGAAAGAGGGGTGCCGGCACCAACCGTGGTATTCAGGTGATGGAAGAAGCCGTCAGCGAGTTGTCCGTCCATTGTTACACCAAAGACGCGGCAAAGGCGCTCTATCTTATCTCAGCACCCTCTTCGGAGATTAACTCCTACCTGACCAGTGACCTCAGCGAATACCTCAGGGACCTGGCTCCTAATGCCATAATCAGGGCTGGAGATTATCCTTATGAGCGGAGCGTCATGGACGTGGTTATCGTTCTCTCTGCGCTGTCGGAAGTTAACAACGTAAAAAACTACTACGTGAAGGCTGCCACCTTTTTCGAGAAGGTACAGGAGAACGAGGAAGTACAGCCGCAGCGGAGCGACACGGAAAAAGCCGCTGACGACCTCCCGACACTACTGTGATGTATACTGGGTGATACTACTCACTGTACGGGAAGTCTGCCCGACCTGCGACCGGTTACCAGTAACCGCATCATACCTCCGGATATGAACCATCCCGATGGAATCCTCTACCGGAGATCAATCACCCGGGGTCAGGACACACTGGCACGTTATTCCCCGCTATACAAAAGGAGACAATGAGATGTTAAGGGGTGGAATACCCATCGGCCGCCTGTTCGGCATATCCCTGAGGCTGAACTATACCTGGTTTGTTGTCTTCGCACTGGTGACATGGTCACTAACGGCTGAATACTTCCCGATGAGTTACCCTGATTGGAGCCTGTCCATGTCGCTGGTCGCCGGTATCGTGACCAGCCTTCTCTTCTTCGGTTCGGTGCTGGCGCACGAGCTCATGCACAGCATAGTTGCCCAGTCAGTTGGTATTAAGGTCAACTCAATCACTCTTTTCATCTTCGGCGGGGTCGCCCAGATGAGCGAGGAACCACATCGGCCCAGGGATGAACTGCGTATAGCCCTGGCCGGCCCCCTGGCAAGTGTGGCTATTGGCATCATCTTCGGGGCAGTTTACTTACTGGCCGAGGGACACTCCGAGTTCATACGAGCCATATCGTACTGGTTGGGTCTGATAAACATATCTCTCGCCGTATTCAACCTTATCCCGGGCTTCCCCCTGGACGGCGGACGTGTTCTCAGGTCGATACTGTGGTGGCGTAGTAATAACCTGCGACGGGCCACTAAGACCGCCACCAATATCGGCCGTGTGGTGGGCTACCTGTTTATCTTCGGCGGGATATTCTTCATCTTCCAGGGTCTCTGGCTGAACGGGCTCTGGCTGGTGCTTATCGGCTGGTTTCTGGAAAATGCCGCCGTCGGCAGCTACCGTCAGGTCTCGTTTCAAGACACGCTTCAGGGCCACACCGTCAGCGAGGTCATGACCAGGGACTGTCCTCTCATGGACCCCGAACTGACTATCGAAAGACTGGTAAACGAACAGATTCTGGTCTCCGGACGCCGATGTTTCCCGGTGGCAGTTGACGGGCGTGTCCTGGGCCTGGTGACCCTGCACAACATCAGGTCAGTCCCGCGCCCCCTGTGGCCTGCCAGAACGCTAAGACAGGTAATGACACCGCTGGACAAGTTAGAGTCCGTTTCACCCAATGAAGACCTGTCAATAGTGATGAAGACCATCACCGAAGCGGACATCAATCAGGTGCTCGTGGTGGAAAAGGGCATAATCCTCGGTGTCATCGGACGGGACAATCTGCTTGCCTTCATCAACATCCGCGGAGAACTGGGCGTGTAGTGCTACCCGGAAGTGGTCTGCATAGAAGGGTTGTGGTACACGGTCTGCATCACGGCATCCCACGTCTCCAGTGCCGCCGACTCGGCGACGTCCAGGAAGAAAGATTTCCCTAGCTGCAGGGAGTGAACCAGTACAGTTGGTTTTCAACCGTCGATTTATTGGTGTATACTTAGCACCAGCTACTCTAATAGAAAAGGAGCAAGACCATGACAATGGACCTTGACGACGAACTGAAACAGGTATTCCGTCCGCAGGACGTCCACATGGGACGCCTCAAGGCCGACCCGGAGAAGTGCACCGGCTGCGGTCTGTGCATTCAGAACTGCCTCTTCCGGTCTTGGGAGATGGACGAAAACAAAGTCCCTTACATGAAGGAAGGCGCAGCCTGCTTCGGCTGCTACAACTGCATGGTGGCCTGTCCGGTGGATGCCATCTCCATCGTTGAGCCCTACCATGTTGATTCCGGGCTCTTCCGCACACTCCCTAATCCTATGCCCGCTGTGCCGCCACTACCCCCGTTCGACGCCGACGGGAACCCCGATGAGTGGAACGAGGTCGAGCGTGTCGTCTTCACCCGGCGCAGCGTGCGTAACTTCTCGGACAAACCTGTGCCTGAACCTCTTATCCGGCGCATAGTGGAAGCCGGCAGGCACGCCCCTAGTGGCGGTAACTCGCAGCCGTGGAAGTTCATCATTATATCCAATAAAGCCCTGCTCGATGAACTTAATGAAGCTGCAGCAAAGATTCTAAGTGCAACGTATGAGATGTATGCCGATGACGAGAAGGTCAAGATGCTGGCCGCCGGCTACAAGGCTAACCCTACGCCAGGGACCTGGGACCCGCGCATCATCCTTGGTGGCATCGGTACCTGCGTTTACAAGGGTATTAACCCTGTCCTGCTGGGCGCCCCGGTGACAATCCTGATTGCCGCCGACCGTCGGGCTATCGGTGGCCCCCAGATGCAGGTGGGTATTTGCGGGCAGAACATGATCCTCGTGGCCAATTCGCTGGGACTGAAGGCCACCTGGGTGGGGTTTGTCGGGGCCTGCAACGGGGTGCCGTCCATTATGGCGAAGCTGGGACTCGAGGACCCCTTCTACATCACCTCTTCCGTGGTTGTCGGCTACCCGAAGTTCAAACAGGAGGGTACGGTGGCCAGGGAGTACCGCCCGATCACCTGGTTCCGCGAAGGGCAGGACGACCCGGACATAGAGGAGGAGCCTCGTGTTATCACGCTCGCCGGCGCCGAGACCCGCTGATGATACGCTTTGTGCATCTCTTCAACTACTCAGAGGGTATCTCACTGGAGGATAGCGAAGCGTGGTACCTGAGTGAGCACGTTCCCAGGGTCAGGAAACTACCCCACGTAGTGCACTATCGGTCCTGGCGCGGGCTGGACACCCCGATTCCCTATCCGGCTACTGGCGTGCCGGCCTCCTTCGACCAGTTCGTACGCCGCAGTGAGCTGTGCTTCGATGACCTCAGTACCTGCCAGCAAGCCCTGGCCACGGACCCCACGATGTGGGCTCCGTCTGAAGAGGGTACACCCGGATTCCGCGAGTTCGAGTGCCTGCTTCTGGAGGAAGAACCGCAGTACGACCTCCTGCGGGACGCTCCGCAGGAACAGTACAAGTACATGACTCTACCGCTGCTGTGGCCCAGTGGCAGACCACAGATTGAAGATACCGGCGACCTCTTGGTCGATAGCTACTATTTCTCCTATCGACCGGGATTATCCATCGCCGATGGCGAGGACTGGTACCTGGGTCACCACACCCGCGAAGGAAAACAACTTTCGGGGGTGAAACACTACAAGACCTGGAAGAGCATCCCCGTACCGGAAGACGCCGTTTCCACCCTGCGTCTGAACAGATGGTTCCGCAACACAGAGCTCGGTTTCTGCAGCTTCGAGGCATTTCTTACCACACTGGTGGATGACAGGACACGAGTCAGGTTCACCCAGTCACCATTTGGCCGTGTCCTCGGCGATTGGATGAACATCTTTATCAGGCTCGAAGACGTTGATGACCTGCTTGAGTAGCACCTGTACCGACCTTCGACAGGCGAAAGCAGTAATGATACAGGAGGCATAAGAGCAGTATGATAAAACATATCTTCGCCGGATTTCTCGGGGACATCAATCGAACAGAGGCTGAAAGGTGGTACTTCCGCTTCCATAGTAAGGAAGTCGTGCGTTATTTCGGGCCGTGGCTGCGACGCTACGAGACATTCCGGGCCTGCGCGCCACCGGCGGATGCAGAGCGTTTCGGTGCCCGGAACGGTTACCTCACCGAGCTCTGGTACGACAGCATCGAGGACTTCGTCGAGGCGGACCCCAACAATCGACCATATACTCCCCTCACCATATCCCGGACCGGAATCCGTCCCAGCCCCCCGGCGATAACCATAGTCCCTGCCATACCTACCGAAGACTTTCTCGGTAAAGAGCCCACTCCCGAAGAGAAGACAATACTGCGCTGGTACTGCGTCTTCAAGTATCCGGATGGTGTCTCCATTGACGATGGGGAGAAGTGGTACCTAGAGATGCACTCCCGGGAAGTCAAGCAGCAGCCAGGCCTTCTGAAGTACGTCAGCCACCGCGTCGTGGACAACCCGCCGATTCGTACTCCCTGGCTCCGCGTGTCCGAGCTCTGGTACGAGGACTTCGACTCCTGGCACAGGGCAAACATAGAATCACCTCCTAAATACACACCGCCGCCGTGGGACGCGTCGGAACCATTCGTCGATATGGTCAGTGTCTTCGTGAGGTACAAGCCGGACGTCGACTTCCTCAAAGACAATCCTCCCATCCCGTAGCTGGTCGTGTTGACACCCGCGACCCGGCGGCAGCAGGATGGATAAGAATACCTTTAACTCAGCCACAGTAGTCTGATACGGGAAATCTCAAATCGAAGGAGGGACCAATGGACCTCAAGCAGGTTAATGAAACTCTGAACGCTTACATCAAGCCCCAGACCTTTCCCCTGGCTCTCAAGTTGTGCCAGTCCGAGAGCGAACTCCCGGAGAGGGTCAGAATGCCGGTGCGCGACATGGGTTACCGGATTACCCTCTGCCAGGGCTATGGAATCGCCCGCCGTTTCCGCTGGGTGCTGGCTGTTGGTAAGGAAGACCAGTGCTGTGTCGGCGGGGCTTCGGCTATGGGGTTCCTTGCGGAAAGGGCTAATGAAGAAGCGGACAAGCGACTGGAAACCGGGAAATACAGCCACCTGCTGATAGCACCAATCGAGATAGCCGACTTCGAGCCGAACCTCATTATGCTGTACATAGACTCTGCTCAGGCAATGAGACTGGCACAGTCGGCGACCATGAGTGCCGGTGAGAGTGTTTCGTCCGTTGCCACCGGTACCGGGGACTGCGGTGATGTAATAGCCCGTACAATCAAGAGCGGCCAGTGTCAGTTCATCCTGCCCAGCGGTGGGGACCGGGTCTTTGGGGGGACACAAGATAACGAGCTGATATTCACCATCCCCGGGAGCAAAGTAGAGGCTATCATAAATGGTCTCGGGGAAACCCATAAGACCGGATTCAGATACCCGGTGCTGACCGATATGAGACATGCTCCGGAACTACCGCCCTTCCTCCAGATTCCGGGGGACGCGTAGTCCGCATTGACACCCGCGACCCGACAACGATAGTATAGAATAAGAATGTCTCTATCCTACCAGCACATCACGCCGGCACTGGCATGCCAGACGAAACTCCTGATGACCGATGTGGACGGCACCCTGACGTCCGCAGATGATACCATTAGTCCGGCGGTCTTCGAGGCAGTCCTCCGCCTGGAAGAGTCGGGCATTATCGTTGGCCTTGTCTCCGGTAGGACGCTACCCGGCCTGGAATCGCTGGGCTATCGTCTCAATATCAGCGGACCGATAATCGCGGAAAACGGGGCTATGGCCAGGCTCAAGGTTGGCGGTGAACTAATGGAGCTGGGCTATTCCCGAAAACCCTCGATGGAAGCCCTGAAAAAACTCATGTTGCTCTACCCCGGCTCAATCAGGGGAAGAGAGGATAATGCCGAACGCCTGGTGGACGTGGTTATCCATACGGGCAACATACCCAGGGAGACACTGATTCAGCACCTGGAAGAAGTTCAGATTCTTGATTCCGGCTACATAATGCACCTGATGCCCGCCGGCATCAGCAAGGGAAATACGCTGCTTGAACTACTCGGCAGCGTGGGGCATGATGGCGTATCGCCGGAAGAGGTCATGGTGTTCGGGGACTCCGCTACTGACCTGTCACTATTCGAGCTATTCCCGCACAGTGTCCTGATACCGAACCCCAGGCTGGCTCCTGAGCTCACCGATGATGTGCAGAAGGCGGCTGCATACATTGCCGGTATTCCTTATGGTGAGGGCTTTGTCCAGATAGCACGGTATATCGCTGAAATCCGTGCCAACAGTGGCCGCAGTTAGGATGTCATCTCTATCCCACCGGCGTTCGACAGCGTACATACCCGATAATACGTTCAGATAAGCATGGCGGCAGGCCAAATACATGCAATCAAGGAGACCCGAATGCTCAAAGAGCTGATACTAGAGAACAGAAGTCGACGGCGGTTCCACCAGAAACCGGTAGAGAGGGAAACGCTGCGGGAGCTAATCGACCTGGCCAGACTGTCGGCCTCAGGGGGCAACCGCCAGGCACTGAAATTCGCCATCGTCTGCGATGAGGATACCAATGCCCGCGTATTCCCACTCATAGGCCTGGCAGGGAACCCCACCCAGGATGAAGCTCCCACGGCCTACATCGTTATCCTCGGTGACACCGAGATAAGCAAGTCCTATGGCTGTGACCACGGAATAGCCGCTCAGAGCATAATGCTCGGTGCAACAGAGGAAGGTCTCGGTGGCTGTATGGTCGGCATAGTGGACCGAAAAGGACTCCGCAAGCTCCTGGATATCCCCGGACGCTACGAAATCCTCCTCCTGCTTATCCTCGGCTGGCCCAAAGAAAAGCCCATCATCGACTCCCTGGGTGCGGACGGCGATACACAGGGAACCTGGGACGATGAAGGTGTCCGTCACGTCCCCAAGCGCTCGCTGGACGAGCTTATCATTAACTAACGCCGTCAGTAGTACCGACGGCACCATAACGGCTAGAGGCCGGTTATCAGACGTGCCAGCTCGCGCCGATGGTGCGCCGGGTCGCCCAGGTAGTGGTACAGGGCGCGCGACGCCCGTGTGTGGAAACTCGCCGAGTGGTCCTTCGAGTAGCTCACGCCGCTGAAGACCCGATGGGCAAGGGTACAGATTTCCCAGTAGGCTTCACTGGTAACCGCCTTGGCCATGTGTACGCTTTCCGCGGCCTGTCTCCCCGTATCCAGCTTCCATAGACACTCGTAGGTAGTCCAGCGGGCAGCATCGCGATAGTTGACCATCTCGATAATCATATCCTGCACCCGCTGAAATCTTCCGATGGCCTGGCCAAACTGCACCCTGGAGCGACTGTATTCCAGCGTCATTTCGGAGACCGTCTGACAGCCGCCCACCTTGTATGCGCAAAGGACAGGTATCGACCGGGCAATGGCGCGTTCCAGCGCCGGCCAGGCATCATTACCCTCGCCCAGTCGGTCCGATACCGGTACCCTTACCGAATCCAGTTTCACCTCGAATGCCCGGCCAGCCAGATACCCGGGGA
>DATKWT010000149.1 GCA_035529395.1 Dehalococcoidales bacterium
CCCAACCTGTTCAATGCGTCCCGCTTGTCGGTGAGTCCCAGCTTCGCCCGGTGCACTGCCTTTGCCAGCAGTTCCACGGAGGTATCGTAGGTCTGGCGGTCCACTGGATAGGGGAACCCGTCCTTGCCGCCGTGGGCAAAGCTGTACCGGGCCGGGTCTTTGTAGCTGGGGGCAACCCCGTGCACCAGCTCGGCAATCAGGCTCAGGGCACGCAGGGTCTTGGCGCCAACCCCCTGCAACCCGAGCAGCTTCTCGAAGTCTTCCGGCTGGCGCTCGTAGACACCAAGCAGTATTCGACTCAGGCTCTCAGGATGTATATCCGCCAGTCCAATCGGGTGGTGGGCGGGAAGACTCAGGGTCTTCAGTTTCTTGAGATCGGACAGGATAATCTCAGGCTTTTCATCGTGGGCAATCCCGGCGATGGTGCTGCGCGCAGGTCCGCTTTCTTCCGCGACCAGGTTCAGCGTGGCACTCTTTGCCTGTGACGCAATCGCCGAGTGAGGCTCGTTGACATAATCGGTCACACTCTCACCGAGCCAGTGGTAGCGACGCGCGTAGTGGTTGCGGTCGTTCATGCCCTGCTGGACCACCGCCCACGAGCCTCTGGGCGTAAACAGAAAGGTATGGTGGTAGAGCTGGTAACCGTCCTGCACGGCGGCGCTGTCCACCTTGGCGGACATCCGGCTGGCGTACACCAGCGGTGCCGGGTTCAGGGATATTCGCTCTCCCCAGGTCTCTATCTCGGACGGCGTCCTCCGCGACGCGCTGCCCTTGCCGCCGGCCACGAACAGCCCCAGGTCACGCTCCAGGCCCTTGATACCCTCCTTCAGGGCGCCGCAGAGGGTGGTGGTCACACCGCTGGAATGCCAGTCGAATCCCAGCACGCAGCCGAAGGCCTGGAACCAGTAGGGGTGGGACATCCGGTGCAGCATCTCGTCGGGACCGTACTCAGCGACGATGGCAATCGTGATTTCCCGGGCCAGCTTGACCATGCGGTCGAACAGCCAGCGCGGTGCTTTTCCGTGGTGCAGGGGCAGGTTGGCAATCCCGGTACGTCTCGACGGCATAGCTAAGACGCCTCTGTGGATATCCGAATGTTATGGCCTGCCATCTGACCGACCATCATGCAATAACTACCGCACAGCTACATGCCGCAGGAAGCGCAGCTTGAGGCGGAGCAGGACGAGCAGGCGTCTCCACCTACCGGCGCCATCATCCCGCTGTCGTCGGTGGTGAAGCAGGCGAACCGGGACAGCACCCGCCCGGCATCCTTCTGGCAGGTGGGGCAGGGGGCCGGCTCAGTGGCGCAGCTTACCGGACGGATTTTCTCGAACTTACTATCGCAGTCGGTGCAAACGTACTCGTAAATCGGCATTTCTCTCTCTCCACCACCAGTTTAGCCATTCTCCGTGTATCCGTCAAGCCTCTGTACTCGTCCAGTAGACTGACGAGGCTTTGACACATCGTTATTCACCTCACCCCCTGCCAACTGAATCATCACTTAGGAAGGCAAGTACTATTCTTAAAATGGCTTTGTCCACAGGGCTTCCCCTGTATACAACAGTCCGCCAATCCGCAAGACCCGCCTGAGCTCTGAGATGGCCTCCTCAGGGTAAGCGTTGTGATGCAACACCCGAAGACAGATTACGAAATCAAAGGAGTCATCGCAGAAAGGCAGATGCTTGATATCCGCCACTGTAAACTCCAGGTTCTCCACCCTTTTGAAGCGTTCTTGCGCCTCGCCTACCGCTCCCTTACTTATATCTACGCCCACTGTGCGGCTCCTGGAAAGGAAAGCCAGTGCTACACTGTAAAGCCCATTCCCACAACCAGCGTCCAGGCACTCTTTGCCCTCAAGCCAGTCAAGAGAGAGGTCCTTGGCTCTGAACGGCTGCCGAAGTGATTCAATCCAGGCCATAAATGCCATGTCATTGCGCACGGTAAGCTTCCTCTGATTCGCTGCCTCTCAAGCCTCCCAGACCACACTCCCACCACTGATAGTCATTTCCACCCGGATGTCTTTTGTCGCTTCAGGGGGGCATGCCGTGGGGTCGTCACTGAGCAATACCATATCAGCCAGCTTGCCCGCCGCTATCGAGCCTTTTATGCCTTCTTCGAAGGAGGCGTAGGCAGCATTTGTCGTGTAGGCAGCCAGTGCCTGCTCCACTGTAATGGCTTCGTCAGGCAGAAGTATTTGCCCGGACTCGGACTGCCTTGTGACGGCGCTATAGATGCCCATCAGGGGGTTGTTGGACACTATCGGCGAGTCCGAGCTCCCCGCGACCACCAGTCCGCTATCGAAGAAAGACTTGAAGCGGTAGAGCCACTTCAGCTGCTCCGCCGGTACCATAGCCCGGTACCTGTCGCCACTGTAGTAGATGAACGGCGGTTGGGTAGCGATAACCGTACCGAGTCGGGAGAGCCGTTCCAGCAGGTGGGGCGGGCACTCGGCGCAGTGCTCGATGCGATGCCGCCGGTCGGCTCCGGTAGACTGACTGCGTACGTATTCCTGGGCAATGATTACCGCCTCAACAGTACTCTCCCGAACTGCGTGTACGGCCACCTGAAAGTCATTCCGGTGCATATCAAGGACCATACGGTTCAGCTCCGGCTGGGGGGGATGGAGCTGCCCGGCGATATTGCTGGGTACTATCTTGACCGCCCCCAGTCGCAACCGGTCATCACCGTCACCGAAGCCCAGACCCGCCTCCCGAAACTCGGCCACAGCCTCAGCCCCGAGCATCATGTATATCCGGCTCCTGAGCTTACGTGCGTCGATGAAGCGGCGAAAGGTCTGCCAGCGCCGGTAATCATTGACTACGGTGGCGTCCTGCAGGGACGTAATCCCCCGCGACAGGTATTCCCGGTTGGCCAGCGCCATGCCCCTCTCCAGTTCCTCATCAGTCCACGACGGCATAACCTGCTCCCGTATGTGGCCCACCATCTCAAAGAGCAGCCCGTTCGGCTCACCATCGCTGACATCACGGTCAATCATCGCCCCTGGCG
The DNA here is from genome assembly GCA_035529395.1 of Dehalococcoidales bacterium. Taxonomy (NCBI): domain Bacteria; kingdom Bacillati; phylum Chloroflexota; class Dehalococcoidia; order Dehalococcoidales; species Dehalococcoidales bacterium. The sequence goes on from DATKWT010000149.1 coordinate 3,007, forward strand.
GTTCCGGGGTCTCCCGGGTGATACCGGCCAGTGCGAGGGCGCGGCTGTTGAGGACACAGGCATGCAGGGAGCGGTGCGAGAGCACCACCGGATGGTCCGGCGCTACCTCATCGATGTCCCGGCGAGTCGGATGGCGCTTCTCTGCAAGGTTGAACTCGCTGTAGTCAGTCCCCTGAATCCACTGGCCGGGCGGAGTGTCTTCGGCCTTGCGGGCAATGATGGCCTTGATATCGGCAATCGAACTCACCGCCGCAGGGCTGAGGTCGATACTGAGGAGCTTTCTGATGAGGCTGAATATGTGGCAGTGCGCATCGTTGAAGCCGGGCACCAGGGTCCTGCCCTGACAGTCAATCGTCTTCGTGCCGGCGTGTTGCACTTCGTCCAGCCGTTCGTTACTACCAACCAGCCAGACCCTGCCGTCCCGGACCGCCACCAGCCGTGCGCGGGGCTGGGCCGGGTCCATGGTTATCACGTTGGCATTCTTCAGTACCAGGTCTGCTGAGGGCATAATGCTCCAGCCTCCTTTGACCAGGTGGTTACAGGCTAGTATACTACCCGTGACACCACGAGACAATGGAGGCACTAATGGACACAGCACAACTGGCGGACAGGCTCGTTTCATGGCTCAAAGAAAAGGTAGCCGAGGCCGGGTGCCAGGGGGCGGTACTCGGTATCAGTGGAGGGATTGATTCTGCGGTTGTGGCAGTCCTGTGCAAACGGGCTTTTCCCGATGCTACCCTCGGGGTACTCATGCCCTGCTATAGTATTCCCCGGGATAAAGAACATGCCCTGGTCGTGGCTGATAAGTTCTCCATCCCCACCAGGGAGGTTGTTCTGGACGGTACGTACGATTCCCTGGCCGGGACACTGCCGGACTTCGGGGCGGAATCCCGGATGGGGCTTCCTTCAAGGGCCAATATCAAGGCCCGGCTCAGGATGCTCGCCCTCTACTTCCTCGCCAATCAGTGGGGCTACCTGGTTGTGGGCTCAAGTAACCGCAGTGAGCTTGCTGTAGGCTACTTTACCAAGTACGGCGACGGCGGTGTGGACATCGCCCCGCTGGGCAATCTTGTCAAGAGACAGGTCAGGGAACTGGCCGGGTTTCTCGGCGTCCCGCAGGAGATAATTGACAAGCCTCCTTCGGCTGGTCTCTGGCCGGGGCAGACCGACGAAGCAGAGCTCGGGCTGACCTATGACGAAATCGACGACTACCTGACGAATGGCCGGGGGCGTAAGGATGTCAGGGAGAAGATAGAGGCAATGATGGCCGGCTGCCGCCACAAGCGCCAGCCTCCTGCCGTGCCTGAATTCTAGCAGGTTACTGAAGTGATTGAAGAAAAACAACCAGATTGACCTGTGCAAGGATTATCGGGGAATCAGGGATTTATGATAGACAACCCTTGAACATCGGCAGCAATGATTAGACGCTTTTCTTTGTATGGTTTCCTCAAAAACCAACGGTATTTTGAACCGTTCATTATCTTGTTTTTCCTCCAGCGAGGACTTTCCTTTACCCAAATCGGGTTTCTCGTTGCCTTCCGGGAGCTTTTCATCAACCTTATAGAAATACCCAGCGGCGCCGTTGCCGATTTATTTGGCCGCCGCCGCAGTATGATTTTGGCCTTTGTCTCCTATATCATTTCCTTCACCATATTCGGTTTTTGCCAGGATTACTGGCATTTCTTTTTCGCCATGTTCTTTTTCGCCGTCGGTGAAGCATTCCGCACCGGCACCCACAAAGCGATGATATTTACGTGGCTCCGTATTGAAGGACGCCTTGACGAAAAAACGAAGGTTTATGGCTACACTCGCTCATGGTCAAAAATTGGGTCAGCGGTTTCTACTGTCCTGGCGGTTGCCTGCGTTCTACTGACCAATGACTATGCCTATGTCTTTTTCTTTGCCATTATCCCGTATATTGCGGGACTGATTAACCTTATGACCTATCCCGGGGAGTTGGAGGGCCAACCCGGTGAGAAGGTGGGCATTCGTGATGTTGTGGCACATCTCTGGGAGTGTATCCGTACTGCATTGGTCGTCAGGAGACTGCGTCGCTTAATCGTGGAATCAATGTCTTTTGAAGGTGTTTATAAGGCAGTTGCAGACTATCTTCAGCCCGTAGTAAAGGATATGGCACTGTTACTTCCCATTTTCCTCGCCTGGGGAGAGACACGCCGCAGCGCAGTCATGATAGGAGTGGTTTACGTTATCCTGTACCTGGTCTCAGCCTATGCCAGCCGGAATTCCCATCGCCTGACCAGTCATGCTGGTGGGGAGGAGAGGGGAAGCCGCCTGCTCTGGAAGGTGGTTTTTGTTCTTTACATTGCACTTATCCCATTGCTGTTCTTCGGGTATTATGAAGTTGCGGTGGTTGGCTTTATTGCTCTTGCTCTGCTACAGAATTTCTGGCGGCCTATTCTGATAAGCCGCTTTGACGCTTTCGCCAGTGAGGCAAAGGGTGCCACTATTCTATCCATCGAAAGCCAGGCAAAAGCAGTCTCTACAATGATAATAGCACCGATTCTGGGTGTGGCTGTGGATTTTGCTCGGAGACAGAGCCTGGGTGGGGAATTCTGGCCGGTAGCTGCCGTCGCGG
>DATKWT010000150.1 GCA_035529395.1 Dehalococcoidales bacterium
GCCGGCCCAATCGCCTGCCTTTTGATAGTCCATTGCCCGGTCATAGTGCAATCGGAACTCCTCTATCAGGTCAGACAGCATAGCAGGCACGGTTACTTCCGGTTCCGATACCGTGGGCGTTTCTTCTTCCGGTACCGTCTCCGGTTCGGGTTCCGGCCCTACCGAGGGTGGTGGAGTGGCACCAAACACCAGGGCAATACTCTCTTCCAGAGTCGGCGCCATGGCAATCTGGTCACCGGCAGCAACAATTACCCGCTTTAACTCGGGGAGCCCGCCGGTCTCGGCCTGGAGAAACACCGGCTCCACATACAGGTTTGACCTGCCAACCGGTACCAGCAGCAGGTTACCGCGGATAACCCGGGAGCCGCCGCGCCCCCACAGGGCAAGCTGCTCCGTGATGACAGTATCCTGCTGGATACGATTCTCTATCTGGCTGGGGCCGTAAACCAGCCTCTCCTTGGGGAAATGATAGGCGAGCAGATTGCCGTAGTTGTCGCCATCACAACGGGCGGCAAGCCAGCCGATAGTATTGTTCTTGTTCACCGGAGTATAGGGCAGCATCAGGAGAAACTCGGATTCAACCTCATCCGGAAGCCGCATGGTGATATAGTAAGGCTCCATCAACTGCTCACGATCGGCGTAGTATTCCTTAGGTACGGCCCACAGGTCTTCCTTGTTATAGAAGACACGGGCGTCCTGCATGTGGTATGTCTGGTAGACGGCCCCCTGGATATTGAACATGTCCTCGGGATAGCGGCGATGGGCCCGTAGGTACTCCGGCATCTCCTCAAAAGCGACGAAGAGCTCCGGGAATATTGCCTGGTAGGTCTGGATTAAGGCGTCTTCGGCGTCGGCAATGTAGAACGTCGTGGTGCCATTATAGGCATCAATCACCACCTTGGCGCTGTTCCGGATATAGTTCATCCCGTTACTAAGTGGCTGGGAATAGGGATAGCGGTCGGTTACGGTATAGGCATCCTGAATCCACAGTAGCCTGCCGTCCTCTATCACCAGGTAAGGGTCATCATCCAGCCACAGGAACGGTGCCAGGCGTCTCACCCTTTCCTGAATATCACGGTGGAGAAGGAGACGACTCTCAGGCGTCAATTCGCTGCTTATCAGGATATTGAAATCGCCCAGTTGCCAGGCGTAAGCCGCACGCCGAATAAAACCCTGCAGGCTGATGCCGGTCTCGCCCTCGTAGCGACCATAGATGTTTTCGCCACCTGCCGGGTAGTCGAACTCCTCTGTCTTCGTGCCCACAATCACGTAGTCATCCGTCTTCTCACCGTAGTATATCTGGGGACGCTCAATCTGGAAGTCGCCCACTGGCGGAATATCCTTCACCCACAACTCAGGGAGACCTTCCGGAGTTACTTCGTTGACCGGACTCATAGCCAGACCGTAACCGTGGGTAAACTGGATTCGCCGGTTCACCCATGTCTGTGCCTCGGAAGACAGCTTCTCCGCAGATAACTCCCGTGCTGACAACATTACCTGTCGGTATTTGCCGTCTACGATATACCGGTCCACATCGACATCGTTAAAATCGTAGTAGAGCCGAATCGCCTGTATCTGGTTGTAGGTATCCTTAAGCGGGCGGTGGTCCCACAGCCGGATATTTTCAATTGTCTCAGTGTTCTCAGCCAACTCCTCAAGACTGGGCATGTCCTCCGCAGGGAAGGACTTTTCCTCCACCCTGTCCAGGGCAAACGCCTCACGCGTATACTCGATGTTGTACTCGATGTAGGGTGTCTCCCGGGCCAGCTCGTTGGGTTGGACCTGGAAGCGTTGTACCATCGCCGGGAATATACTGCCGACGATTATGGCGGCGGCTATCCAGCCACCTAGCCCATAGAGGGCCCAGCGAACCCTGCGCTGGACTACGGCAACCACGATAAATCCTACAAGAATGATAACCACTGCGAAGAGGACCCACTGCGCCGGCAGCTTGGCGTGCATATCTGCATAGCTGGCACCAAAAACCACCCCGCGCTCGGAGAATACCAGTTCCCAGATAGCGAGCCGATAACCCCAGGCAAAGAGCCCAAGAATTGCAAGCAGCAGTCCGCCGATGTGGATAAGTACAGGGCGGGCGAAATCAAACCGGGCCTTCTGTACGACATAGCTGAGCGCATATATGCCGGTACAGCCAAGAAGTGTGACAATCAAAACCGCCATGAGCCAGCCGCGCAGCAAATGGAGAAACGGTAGTGAGAATACGTAGAAGGCAATCTCCTTATTGAAGACGGGGTCGTTGATGCCGAAGGGCTGCCCATTGAAGAAACGGAGTATTGTAAGCCAGTTTTCCTGTGCTACCATCCCGAATATCAGGCCCACCAGCACCGCACCGATGATAATACTCCACCGGGACACTCGCTGCAGCTGATTGATGATAAGCCACGGCCAGGCACTCACTCCGCTCCCTGGTGCAAGACGCATCGCCAGCAGCAGATTGCCGAGAAATAGAAGGGAGAAGATAATGGCTGACACAAAGAAGATGAGTACCTTCGTACCCAGAACAGTGCCGTATACACTGCCATAGCCAAGGTCCCTGAACCACAGCCAGTCCGTGTAGAACCCCTTGGCCATATTGAGCAGGATAAACAGGGCGAGGATGCTCACAACAGCAAGGAGCACCCGGCGTGCACCCTTGGTACTTGTACGAGATGGAGGCTTAGCATCCCCGTTCGGAGGAACTGTACGCTGCCACAGTCTTTCAAGCGAATCCATTTCGATAACCTCTCAGTCTCCTGGTCGGAGCGACTGCTTTCGTTTCACCGGACATACCCACCCATACTGACACGATAACACAGGCTAATTCTATGGTCAATATACCGGATTTGTACCGATTACTCTACGTCCGGCAGCATCATAGTATCAACATCGCGTCGCCGAAGCTGTAGAACCGGTACTTCCGGGCAGCGGCTTCCTGATAGGCCCGCAGCACGAAATCGTTCCCGGCAAATGCTGAAACCAGCATCAGCAGCGTCGATCTGGGCAGGTGGAAGTTGGTTATCATGGCATCCACCATCTGGAAACGGTAGCCGGGTAGAATGAAAAGGTCAACCCATCCTTCGAATGGCCTGACACTCTCCGGGCTACTTGCCCGGGCTGCCGCTTCCACGAGCCTGACAGTGGTAGTGCCAACGCAGACTACTCGCCGTTCCTCCTTTTTAGCCCGTGACAGTTCGCCAGCGACCTCACGGCTGAGGACCCCGTATTCCGTGTGTATCCGGTGCTCTTCGGGATTGTCTTCCTGTACCGGCCGGAAGGTGTCCAGTCCCACATGCAGGGTCACAAAGAGGCATTTGACATCCTTCCCCCTTATCCGGTCAAGGAGCTTCGGGGTGAAATGCAGACCGGCGGTCGGCGCGGCCACACTACCGTCCTCATTGGAATAAACCGTCTGGTAGCGTTCCGGCTGCTCAAGGGGCACCCGGATATACGGCGGCAGGGCAATCCGGCCCAGTCGGGTAAGCAATGACTCATCCTCAAAGCTAATAACTCGAATTCCCCTGTCTCCGACACCCACCACCTCGGCGCAGAACCCTGCACCGGACACGGCGGTAGAACCGTCCGCTATTTCTATTCTGTCGCCGGTCCTGATTCGCTTGGCGGGTCTGACCAGCGTTTCCCAGACGCCGGGGCGGAGTCGACGCAATAGCAGGATTTCTACCTTGCCGCCAGTACCCGCCCTTCTACCGGTAAGGCGGGCCGGAATGACACGGCTGTCATTAAAGACCAGGACATCGCCGCTGCGGAGGAAATCGGCTACCTCAAAGAACCGTCGATGGTGCAACGAGCCATCACTACGCTCCATCACCATCAACCTCGATTGGTCCCTGTCCGCTATCGGGGTCTGGGCGATGAGTTCCTGGGGTAGGGCGTAATCGAAATCCGCAGTTTTCACAGTTATCCACCTTGTCACCGGTGTCACAATCGTGACCGGATACAGGAACATTATAGGGCTTTCCTGCCTGCCGGGACAAAACACGCGCTATGTACTATCGGGAAGGATGACAGTTGGACTGGAAAAGGTTACAATAAGCGCTGAGTCCGGGGAACATCCCGGGCCAGACAGGCCCTGAGCATTACATCAGAAGAGGACTATCGCCGAATGAGTAACCGTTACAAAGCCGAAATCGTCTCCGTTGGCACCGAACTTCTCCGTGGAGAAATCACCGACACCAATGCCAGCTATCTGGCTGCGGAACTGCCGTTCCTGGGTATCGAGCTCCACAGGATGGTCACCGTGGCCGATGACCATGAACAACTATGCCAGGTGCTACGGCAGGCCATGGCCAGGTCTGACCTGATAATCACCGGCGGCGGTCTCGGCCCCACCGAGGATGACATGACGCGTGACTGCATTGCCGATGTCCTTGGCGAAAAAACGTTTATAGACCCCGAGCTGGAACAGCAACTCCGCGACATGTTCACCCGAATGGGACGGGAGATGCCGGAGCATAACATCAGGCAGGCAGTCCTCATTCCATCGGCGGTGTCCCTGCCGAATCCAAGAGGCACGGCTCCGGGCTGGTGGGTGGATAAAGACGAAAAGACCATCGTGGCGCACCCCGGACCACCTCGCGAGTTGATGCCTATGTGGAGGAACGAGGTTACACCTCGCCTTCAGGCCCGTTTTCCCGGGGAGGCAATACTCTCCCGCACGGTGAAGACCTTTACCGTTGCCGAAGCCAGGGTCTCCGAACTCGTGCAGCCTTTTTTTGAGGCAGCTAATCCCGAAATAGGAATCTACTCCAAACCGGATGGAATTCACATCCGCCTCATCGCTCATGGAGATGATGCCGAGCAGGTGCTGGACACCACCGAGGCGCAGATGGAGGAACTCTTCAGTCCCTACGTGTGGGGCAAAGATGATGACACCCTTGAGGAAATAATCTGCAACTGGCTCACCAATCATAGACTGACCCTGGCAACCATGGAGGACGGCACGGGAGGTTTGCTTGCCAGCAATATTACCGAGGCCGATAAGAGCTCCGGTTGCTTCCGTGGGGGCTTAATTGCTTCTTCCGGTGGGACCAAACTAGCCTGGGGGGTTCCCGAGGACCTCATTAAGCAGCATGGCGCAATCAGTGCCGAAGTTGCTGAAGCAATGGCAGCAGCTGCCAGAGGAACGCTCTCGGCCGACATCGGATTGAGCACCACTGGTATTACCGGACTGGACAGCCCGGAAGGAAAACCGCCCGGACTGGCATTCGTCGGCATCTCCGATGCCCACGGTACCAGGACCTGGCAGCAGAATTACCCCCCTTCGCGTGCCGACGCCAAAAGCCGGGGGGCAGTTGCCGCTCTCTTCCGCCTCAGAGAAAGGTTGATCGAACTCGGGCTGACAACTTCCTGACGATACATATCAAAACGGAATTATTCATCAAGGAGGCTATCAATGCTGGGTGATGTTATCGAGCTATCGGTGGTGGTCAGGGACCTGGAGGCTGCCGTGAAACGCTTTGAGACCCTGTTCGGCCTCAAGGTGTACTCTCGTGCGGAGTCCAGGGAGTTTGGCTTCAAGAACGCCATACTGCCGCTGGGCAAGGGGCACATCGAGCTTATGCAACCGACAGACCCGTCCAAAGCGGTGGCCCACTACCTGGAAACACACGGTGAAGGCGTCTATCTGGTTGGATTCGATGTCGAGGATGTTCCCGGAAGTGTGCATAAACTGCGCGAAGCAGGGGTCCGGGTGACTCAACCCACCCCGGATGTCCCGCTGGCCTGGGTCCACCCACGGGAGACCCATGGTGTCTTCGTGGAAATGAGAAGGCCGCAGGAATATAAGTAATATTGCGCCAACAGAAAGGAGACAGCACCATGATTTACGAAGACAGGTACACCATAGTAAACGACAAGAAAGGACGTGACTACCTCGAACTCTGTCGGCAGAAGACAGTCCCGGCAATACGTTCCGCCGGGGGCCAGGTCTACTGTCTGGCCAACGGCTTGGTTGGCGACCCCGGAAACGCCTTCCTGCAGATGACGGGCTTTACCGACATCGAAGCATGGCAGGCCGCCCAGGAGGTCTACACAACAGACCGTGAGGAGATGGTAGAGAGCGAATGTGTACGGCTGCTCACACAGGTAGCTTATCTTCCTGACGGTGTCCCCTCTCCCGAAGACCGCCGCGCCAGTTACAGCTACCGCCGGTTCTTCATCAGACGGGCCGACCTTGACCGCTTCGTGGAGACGTCGGAAAAGGGTGTCTGGCCACTCTACCATGCCGCCGACTGCCGCATCCTCGGCCTCTGGACTACATTCGCCGTTACCGACCCGATGGAAATTCTCCTGATGGCTGGTTACCATGGACCCGGCCACTGGGAGGAGACACGGTTCATCCACGGCAAACCGGAAGGTATTGACGACAAGGTCTGGGAAAAGGGGCGCGCTATGGTAGCGGAGAGAAACACACTACGGGTCGGTAGTACCTGGGTACGCCTCTTCCGCGCCCACGATATCTACTAGATACTCCGGATTCATCCCCATAGCTTATTCGACCAGGAGGAACACAATGAGCACATACAGTTTGAACATGGAAACGCAGGACAGCGCCATCAAGCAGATAGTGCCTGAAAATACTGTGGTGGAACAGGTCGCCGGTGGCTTCGGCTTCACCGAGGGCCCCGTCTGGTACGGCGACTCCCTGCTCTTCAGCGACATTCCGCACAACCGCATTGTCCGCTGGCGTATGCTCAATATAGGCCCGGAGGTGACCACCTTCCGCACCCCGAGTGGAAACTCCAACGGCCTTACACTGGACAGGAGCGGGCGGCTCATCGCCTGTGAGCACAGCGCCCGGCGTGTTACCCGCACCGAGCCTGACGGCACCATCACCGTCCTCGCCGAACGCTATCAGGGCAAGCGCCTAAACAGCCCCAATGATGTCGTCGTAAGGTCCGACGGCAGCATCTTTTTCACCGACCCGCCATACGGGCTCGCCCAGATGACCGCATGGAAGGAACTCCCTTTCAACGGGGTCTATCGGCTGGCGCCGGACGGTGAGCTTGTGCTTCTGGCCGATGACTTCGACCGACCCAACGGTCTTGCTTTTTCTCCCGACGAGCAGGTACTTTATGTCGCCGACACTTCAGGCGGCCACATCCGGTCTTTTGACGTCGGTCCGGACGGTAGTATCAGCAACGGAAGGGTGTTTATCGAGATGCAGGCACCTGAACCGGGAGCACCGGATGGCATGAAGGTGGACCGTGAGGGAAACGTCTACTGCACCGGGCCCGGCGGGTTCTGGATTATCAATCCCGAAGGGAAATGTCTGGCAATAGTCAGACCGCCGGAGCTACCGGCCAACCTGGCCTGGGGAGACGCCGACATGAAGAGCCTTTACCTGACGGCTCGCACCGGCCTCTACCGCATCCGGCTTAGTATCGCCGGCACTGCCCTATTTTAGCACAGCGTCCTGTTGGCAGTAGCTCCACAGAGTGCATGGTCACGGACCCTGGAAGAAGTCGCGTATCATATCGAATTCTCCGGGCAGGAAACCGAGTACGAGCGGGAACTTGTCCAGCAGTATTGCTGCCAGGAAAGAATCTGTCACCAGGCTGCTGCCGAAGAACTTCACGAAGGTGGCCAGCAGGGCACCCATGAATATCACCCCCATCAGGAAACCGAATACCGCCCCACCGAGGTGATCAACCCAGCCCAGCATAATTACCTTGGCGGTGAACTTCAGCAGAGTAGCCGCTACAGTGGCGATTATCAACACCACAACCAATATGATGATGAAACCGGCAACATTAGCAATGTCACTATTGGTAATGAACGTCAGCCTGTCGCCCAGCGCCTGGTAGTAATTGCTGGCCAGTACCACGCCCACTATCAGACCGGCCAGGGATATAGCCGCCTTGATTAAGCCCTGCTTAAGACCGGTGAAGATGGGGACAATTAAAGCCACGGCAATTACGATATCAAGCCAGTTCATGCTACGTCCCTCCTTTTCTCTCAGTTCATCCGGGGGTGCATTTGATGAATTGTATCACAGCACACCGTCTTGGTAAACTGGCATACGGCTCTACAGTTATACTGTATACTGCCGCTACGTACATACTCAGATAGGAGAATACACGATGAACATCCATAAAGTAACCTTCCTGCCTGAAGCCAAGGAGGTAGAGGTAGAAGATGGCGTTACTCTGCTCCAGGCAGCCGGGCAGGCCGAGGTGAATCTTGATGCTTTGTGTGGAGGAGAGGGTCTCTGTGGAGAGTGCCGTGTCCGGGTGGTGAGCGGCAACGCACGTGCCGACAAGCACGCCATCGGGTTCTTCTCCAGGGACGAACTGGAGAGCGGCTATGTCCTTGCCTGCCAGACCACAGTAGAGGATGACCTTACCGTGGAGGTGCCGGTCAAGTCACGACTCGAAGGGGAAAGTATCCTGACCGAGGGCATCCCGATTAGCTACAGCCAACCCGAGAAGGTATTTCTGCACAAACGCCCTGACGACCCCGCGGCCTTCTTCGAACCACTGGTCGGTAAAGCATACCTTGAGCTTCCCGAACCCACGCTGACGGACAACATCGCCGATATCGACCGCGTTACCAGAGAACTGCGCAAGACGGTACGTGATACGAATTACGAGATATCACTGGCCTGCCTCAGAGACCTGGCTACCAGGCTGCGTCAGCACCAGTGGAAGGTAACCGTTACTCACGGCCGGCACGATAGGATCGGTAGAATCCTGGATATACAGGGGGGCGACACCACAGACCGCCAGTACGGCCTGGCTATTGACGTCGGCACCACAACCGTTGTCGTCCAGCTCGTGGACCTCAGGACAGGGAACGTCCTCGGGGTAGAGGGCAGCCACAATCAGCAGGTCCGGTACGGCGAAGACGTCATCTCCCGGATGGTCTTTGCCTGCGGTCGCGGTTCCATTGAGCCGGTGCATGAGGCAGTGATAGCTAACATCAACAGCCTCGTCGAAGCCATTGCCAGAGATAAGAACATCGCAACTGAGGATATCATCGGCATCGTTGCTGCCGGGAACACCACCATGAGCCATTTTCTGCTCAGCCTGATGCCCTGCAATATCAGACTGGAGCCATATGTCCCCACAGCGACAATCTATCCCCAGGTGCTCGCCGGGGAACTGGGGCTCAACATCCACCCGCAGGGCATCGTGGAAGTCATGCCCAGTGTTGCCAGCTACGTGGGCGGTGATATCGTTGCCGGTGTTCTTGCCACGGGTCTCGCCGACAAGCCGGAGGTGAAGTGCCTTATCGATGTCGGCACCAACGGCGAGATAGTGGTCGGCAACAACGAATGGCTTGTTTGCTGTTCCGCCTCCGCCGGTCCTGCCTTTGAGGGCGGAGGTGCCCGGAGCGGGATGCGCGCTACCAGGGGCGCGATACAGAAGATAGGAATAAACGACGGTCAGGTGTCTTACCAAACAATAGGTAAGGCCAAACCCAGAGGTATCTGCGGCTCAGGTTTCATCGACGCTATCTACGAGATGGTCAAGAACGGCATAATCGACCAGCAGGGCCGGCTCAACCTGTCTGATACAGACAGACGCATAATCGTTGAGGATGACGCCCGCTATATTCTAGCCTTCCCCGAGGAAACGGAGACCGGTGAACCGGTGACCATCTCGGAGGCTGAAATTGGCAATCTCATCAAGTCCAAGGGGGCGGTCTTCGCCGCGATAAAGTCCCTGGTCGACTATGTCGGATTGAGCTTCGACCAGCTAGACACGATATATGTCGCCGGTGGATTCGGCAGCTCGCTGGATATCCCCAAGGCAGTGGCAATCGGTCTTCTGCCTGATATCGACACCGGGAGGATTCAATTCGTCGGCAACAGCTCGGTCATGGGAGCGAGGATGGCCCTGCTTTCCGGGCCAGCTTTCGAAAAGGCAATAGACATCGCCAGAAAGATGACCAATATCGAGCTGTCCAACTACCCGCCCTTCATGAACGAGTTCGTGGCCGCCCTTTTCCTGCCCCACACGGACCGGAACCTTTTTCCTTCAGTTCAATACTGAACAGATAACTGTTACAGAAGGGGCCGCCGGTCAGCCCATGGGGCAGCACGTTCGAAAGCAGCGGATGCCCGCAGCACGCCGGCATCGTCAAATCGCCGTCCCACTATCTGGAGCCCAATCGGTAAACCTTCGTCCGTCCAGCCGCAGGGAACGGAGGCAGCCGGCTGCCCGGTGAAGTTGAACGGATAGGTGAAAGGCGTCCAGTCTACTGTCGGGGTACCCTTGACCCCGCCAATCTCGGTCACCTCGAACTTATCGATCTCGAACGCAGGTACGGCGGTTGTCGGCGTCAGGAGCAGGTCGTACTTCTCAAAGGCCGGCCTGATAACCCGCCAGAACTCTTCCCTGGCAGTGGCCGCCCGGGCGTAGTCTGTGGCCAGTACATCCTTACCGCGCTCAATCATAGCCACCAGATTCGGGTGCATCTGCCCCCGCCACTCGTCCAGCATGTCCGCATACTTACTCGCGTAAGTGACCGCCCATATCACAGCAAAAGTCATACCCGGAGGCTCAAGGTCCAGTGTCGCCAGCTCGACATCAGCGCCCAGAGATTCGAAGACACCCACAGCCGCGGTCAGTCCCGCCACTACCTCAGGGTCAACAGCGGCATACCCCAGGTCGGGTGTCCAGCCTATCTTCATTCCCTTCAAGTCCTTATCAGCCAGGGGCAGGTAGCGTAGTCCCGTCTCCGGCAGGGAACGGCGGTCTCTATCGTCCCTGCCGGCGATAACCTCCATCATCAACGCCGCATCGGCTACTGTTCGTGTGATGGGGCCGGAGTGGGCTAGAGTCTGCCAGTCGGGGAAGCCCGGACCCCTGGGCACACGGCCATACGATGGTTTCAGGCCGAAGACCCCGCAGAAACTACTCGGTATGCGTATCGAACCGCCGCCGTCACTGCCGGTTGCCAGTGGTCCCATACCCGCAGCCACGGCAGCAGCGGCACCACCACTGGAACCCCCGGCGTGACGCCCCAGGTTCCAGGGATTACGCGTCGGTCCGAACAACAGGTTATCGGTTACGCCCATGAAGCCGAACTCCGGCGTGTTGGTCTTTCCCAGCATGATTGCCCCGGCCGCCTGCAAGCGCTCAACAACAATGTCGTCTTCTTCCGGCACATGGTTCTCGTAGACTCTGGAGCCAAACGTCGTCCGTACACCCTTAGTGAACATCAGGTCCTTGATAGATACCGGGACACCGTGAAGTGGCCCCAGTTCCGCACCCTTCATAACCGCCGATTCGGCCTCACGCGCACGTTTACGGGCACTCTCCCCCACGATAGTGCAGTAAGCATTGACACGGGGGTTCACTTCTTCGATGCGGGACAGGATGGCATCCACGACCTCCACAGGGGAAAGCCTCTTCTCTCTTATTGCGGCCGCCACGTCCACCGCCGACATGTATCCGATTTCACTTCTCTCCATTACATATCCCTCCATCTGTTTTCCTGCCATTACCAGCACACAATTACCGGAGATTGGTCCGGGGCACCTCCTCGTGGTCACCGTCGCTGGCGGTAGTCCTTGATATAGCGGCGGGCATAGCGGTCACGCCCGAGGAGCAGGTCTGTGGCCAGTACCGCCTGGCGCACCCGGGCGGCATTTACCGTGGGGCAGGTTACTCCGGCATTGATTGCCATCGCCAGAAAGGCACTGTTGAGCACATTGCGTTCCGGAAGGCCGTAGGAAACGTTGCTCGCACCCAGGGTCTGGTTGACTCCCAGTTCCTCTCTTACCTGTCGCACGGCCTCGAGCGTTACCAGAGCGGCATCACTCTCTGTGGCTACTGTCAGCACCAGGCAATCGATTATCACATCCTCACGGGGAATCCCGAGGCTTTCCGCCCTCTCTATAATCTTTTGAGCGATAGCCACACGACGGGCAGGGTCCGCCGGTATACCCTCGTCGTCCATCGTCAGTGCGATTACAGCCGCTCCGTGTCCCTTGACCAGCGGCAGGACCTCCGCCAGTGACCTCTCCTGGCCCGTCACCGAGTTGATAATCGGCTTGCCCCGGTACACCTTGAGAGCAGCTTCCAGCGCCCCGGGATTGTCGCTGTCCAGACTCAAAGGGACGTCTACCGTCTCAGCCACTGCCTGCACTACCTGTGCCAGCAGACCCACTTCATCGACACCGGACGAACCGACATTCACATCGAGGATATCCGCTCCGGCTTCAACCTGGGCCACTGCCTCCCGGCGGAGCAATTCCATATCGCCTGCCTCAAGTGCCGCCTCCAGTTTCTTTCTACCCGTGGGGTTTATACGCTCGCCAATCAGCACCGTTGGTTGGTCATCACCGATAACCACTTCTCTCGTGGCACTTGATACTATGGTGTGCATGAGATGTTGTTTCCTTCCTTCCTATCTACGGCATCATCACCAGCGTTCCAGTCGATGCGCCGACTGGCAAGCCTGTGTCGTCTTCCGGCCTTACACTTGTAGACAGTATCAACTATCACTTCTGCCTTGTCAATCACATCGCCCCGGTACAGAACATGCTTACACAGGCTACGGGACCAGAGTACCGGAACATCCCTGTTCCGGTTGTGTCTCAGACCGCAGTTGGGTTATCATGGGGAACAGCAGTCCGGCAAGAATCGAGGAGGTATCAATGGCAGGAATAGCTGATATGTTGGTGGAACTGAGCGAGGAAGAAGTATACCGGCTGGTCCGCGAGCAACTCGATGCCGGTACCGACCCGATGTCGATTCTCAACGAATGCCGCCAGGGAATGGATACCGTCGGGGAGCGGTACAAGAGTGGGGACTACTTCCTCAGCGAACTCATTGTTTCCGGGGAGATATTCAAGGAATCGGTGAAGCTCATCGAACCGCACCTCCAGGCTGGTGCAGAGACCGGCCAGCGGGCCAGGATTGTCCTCGCCACGGTAAAAGGGGATATTCACAATATCGGCAAGGATATCGTTGCCGTACTCCTCAAAGGGGCCGGGTTTGAGGTGTATGACCTGGGGACAGACGTTGAGCCTCAGGCACTTGTCGACAAGCTGATTGAGACCGGCGCTCCTATCCTGGGAATGTCCGGCCTGCTGACTCCATCCTTCGATTCCATGAAGCAGACGGTAGAAGCGGTCAAGGCAGCGGGATTACGTGACAGGGTCAGGATAATCGTTGGCGGTGGCGTCGTCACCGAGCTTGTTCAGAGGCACACCGGTGCCGATGCCTTCACCGATGACGGCATAGAAGGAGTGGAAATCTGCAAGCGTTTCATCGAGGAGATGAAGTAGATGGTAAAGGAGACGATGACCCCCAGGGAGAGGATATGGGCGGCGGTTAAGCTGGAGCCGTACGACCGGGTACCGGTGGCCCCACTTCTGGATGTCATGTTTCCTGCCCGTCATAAGGGCCTAACCCTCGCTGAAGCCTTTGCCGATTATCGTGGTAAAGGCTGGTCTGCGATGGTAGACCTGTTTGATGATGTCGGGGGCTGGGACGGCTTCATACTTCCAGGCTACAGCCAGAGTCCTAACCCCGGGCACCCGGCGGCCGGACGGACGGGGAGGATGATATACCCGGGCAAAGGGCTTCCCGCAGATTCCCCACCGCAGTACATCGAGACTGAATCGATGACAATTGAGGACTATGACCGCATTATCAAAATCGGCTACCGGAAATGGGCAGATGAAGTCCGTGAGAAGACCAGTCCATTCCCTCTTGAGAAGTCGATTGCCTGGGCGGAGCGCCAGATTGCCCAGTACCGGAAAGAGATTGCCACCTGGGAAGAACGGGGCCTGCCGACACTGGTCGGTGCCTCGGTAAACTCGCCACTGATGGCACTTTCCACGTCGCGGTCAATGACTGCTTTCGCCCTTGATATCCACCGGATTCCGGACAAGGTGGAAGCTGTCATGGATGCCATGGTTGACGACCTCATCGAGAGTACGATAGAAGTAGCCAGGCTTACCGGGGTACCGGGGGCATTCCTGGTACTGGAGAGGGGCGGCTGTTTCTATTTCCCTCTCAAGGTGTTTGAGCGTTTTGAATATCCTTATGTAAAGAAGATGGTCGAGGCTTTTGTCGCTGAAGGAATGATTGTCGACCTCCACTTCGACCAGGACTGGACTCTCAACCTCCCCTACCTCCTCGACCTCCCCGCTAAAATGTGCATCTGCGAACTCGATAGCAAGACGGATATCTTCAAGGCAAAGGAGATACTGAAGGACCACATGTGTATCGCCGGAGACGTACCGGCAGGACTGCAGGCTCTTGGCACTCCCGGGGAGATGGAGGACTACTGTAAACAGCTCATCGATGTCGTTGGCAAGGACACCGGCTTCATCCTTAGTTCCGGGTGTACGGTGGCCGCCGATTGCAAGTATGACAACTTCAAGGTAATGGTTGCTACCGGCAGGAACTACTATCCTCACGGCTAGCCCTGCTGCCGGTAGCAGGATAGTCTTAAGAAGCGAGGCAACGGCAGTGGCAGAAGATACCATAGACAGCAGGTTAGCAAGAGTACGTGCCGCCATCAATTGTGAAAAAGGGGACCGGGTCCCGGTATCACTGGCCATGGATTACAAGTTTCCCTGTCGCTACAAGGGTGTCACCCAGGGAGAGTACTTCCGTGACAGAACGCTGGGCACGCGGGCAATGCGCGAGGTATTCGAAGAGCTTGGTGGCTGGGACGTAGTCAATAGTGGCGGTAATACCACCCGGGTACGCGATCTGGTAGAAGCCCCCATGAAGGTTAAGGTACCCGGCAGGGATATCGGAGAAGATGAGATAATCCAGTGGGACGAGACGGAGACCCTGACGGAGCAGGACTACGACCGCATCATCGATACCGGCTGGAAGAACTTCATGCACGACTTCTACCCCCATTTCCGTGGCTGGGAACCAGAGGGATACCATACCCGTATCGAGACCCGGGAGATAAGGGAGTTGGAAGCAGGTAAGAAGGGCACGCAAGCCTGGCAGGACAAAGGTATCCCTACATACATCGGGGGCAACGTTTTCACACCCTTGATGATGCTGTCCTGTAGCCGCACCATGATGAAGTTCACACTTGACCTGCACCGTATACCGGACAAAGTAGAGGCCGTCATGGACGCAATGATCGACGACCTTATCGAGATAGCCATCGCAGACACCAGGGCTTCCGAGATATCCAGCCCCTACGGAATTCCCACCCGGCAACTGATTCTTGAACGCGGCGGAGCATTCATATACCCATTGAATATTTTCGAGCGCTTCGAGTTCCCCTACATGAAGAAAATGGTCGAGGCCTTTATTACCGAGGGAATCACGCCCATCCTTCACTTTGATTCCGACTGGACACTGAATATGCCCTACCTCAAGGAACTGCCGCAGGGTAAGTGTTTCATCCAGCTGGATAGCAAGACGGATATCTTCAAGGCCAAAGAGATACTCAGAGGTCATATGTGCATAGTGGGCGATGTATCTCCTTCTTTACTGTCTCTAGGTACGTGTGACGAAGTAGAGGAATACTGCAAGAAGCTCATCGATGTGGTAGCGGAAGGCGGTGGCTTCATGATGGGCGTTGGCTGAGGAGTGCCCGTAGATGCTCAGTTTGAGAATCTAAAGGTTATGGTTGATACAGCAAAGAACTACCGGCCAACCGGATGGTAGACACGTCTACTCCATAAGGAGGAGAAAATGCAGAAGGTAACCGATAATATCTATGCCGAGACCGGGTTCCGAGGGTGCAACCCCGGTTTTGTCGTCACCAGCGATGGCGTGGTGATGATAGACACACCGCAGATGCCGGTCGATGCGGTGAAGTGGCGTGAGGAAATCGCCAGGCACGGCCCGGTCCGCTACCTGATTAACACCGAGCCGCATGGCGACCACTTCACCGGCAATCACTTCTTCGAGGGCACCGTGGTTGCCCATGAAGGCACCAGAGAGGCGATACTGGCTTCCTCTATAGACCAGTTGAAAGAGCGTCTCCAGCAGACGGCCCCGGAGAACCTGCCCCTGCTGGAAGGGTTCAGCTATCATCCACCGACAATCACCCTCTCCGAACGGCTCACACTTTATGTCGGCAACCACACCTTCCGACTCATCAACCAGCCCGGTCACACTCCATACCAGGTAGCGGTCTACATACCCGAAGAGCGTGTGGTCTTCACCTCAGACAACATCTTCCACAAGGTGCATCCATTCTTACATCAGGCGGTCCCCTACCAATGGCTGGATTCCCTGGACCGCCTCGGCCAGATGGAGGCCGATTTCCTGGTGCCGGGACATGGTAGTGTCTGCACTCCGAGCTACATCCCGGAGATGAAGGCCATGATACAGGCCTGGATCGATGCCGTCAGTGACGCCATCAGCAAAGGCATGAGCCTGGAAGATGCCCTTGATAAGATATCACTGCTGGACCGTTATCCGATGGAACCCGGCAATGAAGCAATGGGACCAATGCTCCAACGCATGAATGTGGCCAGACTCTACGAGGTTCTGAAGAAGTAGCCGGTCACTCAACCGCAATACGGGAAATAGTAAGGAGATGGCAAATCATGGAAGACCAGAAGATTCTGTACACCAGGGAAGACGGTATCGGCATCCTCACATTCAACCGCCCGGAGAGGATGAACGCAATCACCGATGATATGCTGGCAGACATGACGAATATCCTGAACGGCGTTATCCTGGACAACGAAGTTCGAGCACTGATAATCACCGGAAACGGCCGTGCCTTCTGCGGTGGCACTGACGTGAGTACCGGTCTGGCACGGGACCAGGTTCAGGCTGCCGCCGAGCGGGCAAAGAGGATTAAGAAAGTAGACCTGCCGAAGAGTCCCCTGCCGATGTGGACCTTCACCCGCATTCCCAAACCCACCATTGCCGCCGTAAACGGTGCTGCTGTTGGCATGGGAGCCGAGTGGACGGCCCAGTGCGATATCCGTATCGCCTCCGAGAATGCACGTTTCGGTTGGGTCTTTCCATTGAGAGGTATTACTCCTGATACCGGTGCCGGGCCCTACCTGCTACCTTATATCGTCGGGCTGAGCAAAGCTCTGGAGCTGATGTATTCCGGTGAGATAATCGATGCCCGTGAAGCAGAGAGGATAGGTCTGGTGAGCATGGTAGTACCGCCGGAGCAGCTGATGTCAGCAGCTAAAGAAATGGCGGCCAAAGTCACACGTGGAGCACCACTGGCAATCAAGGGAATAAAAGAGCTCACCTACGGCTCGCTTGAATGGCCGCCCAGTGTTTTCATGGGTGAGAACAGCCAACGTTTCCGCGCGGCAACTCAATCTGAAGACTGCAAAGAGGGTATCCAGTCCTTCCTTGAGAAGAGACCTCCGGTCTGGAAAGGAAGGTAGACAGGGGCCATTGTCAAAGCGGTAAGAAAGCCTGTTACTATCCGACAACCTTTTCGTAACCTGGTTGTAACCGGAGCGGAACAGTCTTTACCTGATTTTTACCCCGACAGTGTATTCTAGTAATGCCATACAATTTTCTTCATCATCTCCTGTTGAGCAAGCCCGGGGCGTCCTCCGGGCTTGTTCACGTTTGGAGACAGTGCTCCACAAAGAGATACTTCCGGATAAAGCCCGAACGGGCATATCAACCATAGTAAGGGGGTTGCCCTCCGGTCTGCCATTCACCCACCTGTGATTCACCACAGGGAAGAATGGTTCACACCCTGAGCAGTCCGACAATCTGGCTGGGTCTGTCCGCCACTGGCACGGAAGCAGCAGCGAAGGCGTCAATCTTGGACCTGGCCGTCCCCATCTCTCCCATGATTATCGCCCCGGCATGTCCCATACGCTTCCCCGGCGGAGCCATCCTGCCGGCAATATAGGCCACTACCGGCTTGGGATAGCCGGTCTCAGCAATGTAGGCGGCTGCGGTTTCCTCGGCGTTACCACCTATCTCCCCAATCAACACCACACCCTCAGTCTCATCGTCATCCCGAAACATCTTAAGGGCACCGACGAAGTCCAGCCCTATAATTGCATCGCCGCCTATGCCGACACAGGTACTCTGGCCCAGTTCGGCCCGGGTGGTATGCCAGGCAATCTCGTAGGTAAGGGAACCACTCCGCGAGACAATACCAACTCTTCCGGCCTTGAAGATGTGGTTGGGCATGATACCCACCTTGGTTTTCTTTGACGGGCTTATCACCCCGGGGCAGTTAGGACCAATAACGATGGTATCACCTCGTTGTTTAGCCCGTGCCATACCTTCGATTGCGTCTTTGTGGGCAACACCTTCCGTGATAGCAACAATCGTGCTCAAGCCGGCGTCAACCGCTTCCAGAATGGCACTTCGGGCAAAGCGTGCCGGTACAAACATGATGGACGTATTTGCCTGGTGACGGGTAACGGCTTCGGCAGCAGTATCATAGACGGGCACACCCTCTACCTCTTCTCCACCTTTTCCGGGAGTAACTCCGGCTACAATATTGGTTCCGTACTGCAGCATAGAAGCAGTGTGAAACCTGCCTTCCCGTCCGGTGATGCCCTGGACAATGACCCTTGTGCCCTGGTCGACTATTATACTCAATGTCCGCCCTGCACTCTCAGGAGCCCCTGTACTGCCTCCTCCATATTCGGAAAGTTCATCACTCCCGCTTCATCCAGCATCCGCTTTCCTTCAGCTTCGTTGGTACCCATCATGCTCACCGCAATCGGCTTGCCTGTCCCGGATTCTTCTATTGCTTCAATGACAGCCTGAGCAACAAAGTCACATCTGGTAATCCCGCCAAAGATATTGACCACTACCCCCTTTACTTCGGGCTTGGAAAGTACCAACAGCAGACCCCGTCTGTTTATGTCAACACTACCACCCCCGCCGATATCAAGGAAGTTGGCAGGGCTACCACCGAAGTGGTGCACCAGGTCTACGGTAGCCATCACCAGGCCGGCACCGTTGCCGATAACGCCGGTACTCCCCGGCAGGTCTACATACGCAAGGTTTTGCTTTCTTGCCTCGAGCTCCAGGGGTGTCTCATCCTCCCTGGAGAGGCTCCGGTCGGCGAATTCTTCGTGCCGGAAAAGGGCGTTATCATCGATTATCATGCGGGCATCGACAGCCACAAATGTCCCGGCAGTTGTCCTGACCAGGGGGTTCAGCTCCACAAGCTCGGCATCCTTGTCCATAACCGCCGAGAACAGTATTGTGAGCATGGAGGCGAGTTCTACCGCAGTGTCATCGCTCAGGTCGAACCGTGCCAGTATCTCCCTTGCCTGCTTCTTATCAAGACCGGAGAGCGGGTCTGTCCAGTACCTTGAGACCTTCTCCGGGGACGCCAGGGCAACCTGTTCGATGTCCACTCCACCCTCGATGGATGCCAGGACCACGTAGCTCTTCGCCACGCGGTCAATAGTCACAGACAGGTAGTATTCCTTATCGACTTTCAGTGCTTCCTCGACCAGCAGCGTGTTTACCAGGCTTTCCTTTATGGTACTGCCAAGCAGTCCGGAAGCCATCTTTCTGGCTCCGGCAGGGTCATCGGCGAAGAGTATACCGCCAGCCTTACCCCTGCCCGATACCGGTATCTGCGCCTTCAGTACGACCGGTCCGCCAATCTCACGGGCAGCCAGCTCCACTTCATCGGGAGTACCGGCGTCTCTTCCCCGAGGTACCGGTATCCCGTATTCCTTTAGTATTGTCTTGGCTTCAAATTCCAGAAGCTTCATGTTCTATCCACGATACGGTGGTGATAGTGTTGCCGGAGCGATAGAGCGGTCCCGACGGGTCTCTCCCCAACACCCCATTCTACCCAAATGACAGGTCGGACACAAGTAGTTGTAACATCTACTGGAAATTATTCCTCACATGAGGGCATCTTTCGTTCAGGCATACCTCTCTCGTTCAGACAGAAGAGTGACACAACAGAGTGAGGTGTCGCGGTCACTGCCCAACGCTCCACTCTCTGCAGTGAGCGTTGGTTTTCTGCTTGTGTGGAGTGTCACTAATGTACCGGACATCTGAGTCCCCTATTTCCTTTCCACACGTCACCTGTGCTACAATATTGTTTTGTATACCCTTCTGCGCTGAACTACGGATGAAGACACCAGCGCGGTGAATTGCACCCCCAACGGTTTCACAGGAGCCGGTGCAGCAAGAGAGCTATCGTGATGCGAATCGACATTCTGACCCTGTTTCCTGAGATGTTTCAGGGCCCGTTCAGCACCGGGTTATTCCAGCGCGCGGTTTCCCGTGGGCTCGTTAGCGTGGAACTGCACAATATCCGCGAGTATACCCATGACCGGCACCGCACCGTCGATGATTATCCCTATGGCGGCGGGGCAGGCATGGTACTCAAGCCGGAGCCTATCTTTGAGGCAGTGGAAGCCCTGCAAGTCGACTGGTCTGCCCGGGAAAAAGCAGAAACCCCGGTGGTACTGCTCACACCGCAGGGACATCCCTTCTCTCAGCAGATAGCCCGGAAGCTCTCGGAACACCCGCGCCTGATACTGCTCTGCGGTCGCTATGAGGGGGTAGACGAAAGGGTTCGCGAACACCTGGTCACCGAGGAAATAAGCATCGGGGATTACGTTATCGGTGGTGGTGAACTGGCTGCTATGGTGGTGGTGGATGCAGTTGTCCGGCTGCTGCCCGGTGTTCTGGGTTCCGAAGATTCATCAGAGGATGATTCACATACCACCGGACTGCTGGAGTACCCGCACTATACCCGCCCGCCGGTGTTCCGCGGCTGGTCTGTGCCCGAGGTACTGCTTTCCGGGGACCACTCCCGAATCGCCGGATGGCGACATGAGCAGTCCATCATACGAACACTGGAACGCCGCCCGGACCTGCTCGACCGGGCAGAGCTATGTGTACGGGACGAAAAGCTAATCGAGAGGTTAAAGCAGCCTCACTAGATACAGGAGTTTAATAAATGGATGCCAGCACGCTAGTCGATGTCAAACCGAACCCCAATATCCCCACACTGGCCCCGGGTGACACCGTGAAAGTCAGTAACAGGGTTGTCGAGGGGGAAAAGGAACGAATCCAGGTATTCCAGGGAGTGGTAATCAGGCTCCGTAACAGCGGACCTGGTTCCAGCTTCACGGTCAGGCGTGTCGCCTACGGAGTGGGCGTCGAGCGCACCTTTCCTCTCCATTCTCCTATGGTGGAGAAGGTCGAGGTAATGCGGCATGGCAAAGTACGCCGGGCAAAGCTGTATTACCTTCGCGGACTCAGCGCCAAGAAAGCGCGTATCAAGGAGAAAAGAACCGCCAAGGAAACACCCCGGAAACAGACCTAGGATTCCGCCACCTTACGAGCTTCCGGTATTCCACGGGGTACAGCATGAGCTATGCCGAGGTTAGCGTTAATTCGCCGATAGCCCAGCGCAGGACGTTCAGCTATTCCATCCCCCAGGGACTCGATGTCAAAGCCGGTCAAGCTGTCTGGGTCCCCTTCGGCGACAAAACACTCCAGGGCATTGTCCTCGAACTGACCGATTATGCCGCGGTAGAAGAAACCCGGGACATAATTGGCACCATTGACCCTCTTCCTCTCCTATCTCCGGCACATATCCTGCTGGCACGGTGGATAAGTAACTACTACCTGTCACCCCTTTTCGACGCCGTGGCCCTGATGCTGCCACCCGGCTTTGAACGAAGAACGTTGACCTATATTTCTCTGACCGGACGGGAATATGACCCCGCCACACTCACACAGCAGCAGAGGTACGTCCTGCAACTGGCAGACCAGCAGGACAGTGTGAGTCTCCGACAACTGGAAAAGGCGCTCGGTAAGAAGAACGCCCAGACGGTGGTCTCACAACTGGTTGGCCGTGGCCTCGTCGCCAGAAGTCACTCACTGGAAAGGGACAGGATAGGACCGAAGCAGGTGCCCTACCTGCGCCTGACTGTTACGCCCGATGAAGCCCGACAAGCCAGACTGAGTATGGGGCGTGCCACGAAACAGGCCGCCCTTCTTGAGTTCCTGGTGGAGAGGCAAGTACCGGTACCCCTGTCTGAGGTGCGGCAGCAGCTAAACATCAGCCGCGCCGTCATCAACATACTGCAAAAAAAAGGACTGGTGATAATAGAGCAGGTCGAGGTCAGACGCCATCCATTTATCCCACAGGGTACTGCCCCCTCCCACACACTGCACCTCACTCCCGCCCAGGAAACCGCTTTCCGTGCCATCCGCTCCAGCCTGACAGCGCCAAACCGCACCTATCCGGAAGTGTTTCTGCTGCACGGGGTTACGGGTAGCGGGAAGACGGAGGTCTACCTGCAAGCCCTGGCAGAGACCGTCAGAAGGGGCAAACGGGGCATCGTACTCGTCCCGGAAATCGCTCTTACCCCGCAAACAATCGAACGCTTTGCCGCACGCTTCCCCAATCGCGTCGCCGTGCTCCACAGCCGACTCTCCCCCGGAGAGCAGTATGACGAGTGGCAGGCGATAAGGAACGGCCAGTTCGATGTCGTTATCGGTCCAAGGAGCGCCCTCTTCGCACCACAACCTGACCTGGGGCTTATCGTCATTGACGAAGAGCACGAATGGACCTACAAGCAGCAGGAGCAGTCGCCGCGCTACCATGTCCGTGACACCGCCATCAAGCTGGCCGAACTGACCGGAGCGACGGCTGTCCTCGGCAGCGCCACTCCCGACGTCGAGACCTTCCACCGTGCTCAGCAGGATGATTACGTTTTGCTGCGCCTTCCCGAGCGCGTCACTCCCGACGGGAGCGCTTCCTTGCCCCGTGTCGAGATAATTGACCTCAGAGAAGAGCTTAAAGCGGGAAACCGCAGCATTTTCAGTGTCGCCCTGTCCGAGGCCATAGAGCGGGTCCTGGCCAATGGAGAACAGGCTATCCTGTTCCTGAATCGTAGAGGTGGCGCCACCTCCATCCAGTGTCGCAACTGCGGTTTTGTTCTGGCATGCCAGCGCTGCGAGACTCCCCTCAGCTACCACCTCACCGAGGATATACTCGTCTGCCACCAGTGCAACCGGAGGGCACAGGTGCCCCGGACCTGCCCACGCTGCACGAGCCGGAGAATCAAGTTCCTCGGCCTCGGGACCCAGCGACTGGAACGGGAAGCCAGTCTGGCCTTTCCCGATGCACGATTGCTGCGCTGGGACAGCGATGTAACCCGACGGAAGCAATCTCACCAGGAAATCCTGGACCGGTTCCGCAACCACGAGGCGGACATTCTCATCGGCACGCAGATGGTTGCCAAGGGGCTGGACCTGCCCAACATCACCCTGGTGGGAGTTGTCAACGCGGATACCGGTCTTAACCTGCCCGACTTCCGCGCCGGAGAACGGACATTTCAGCTTCTCTGCCAGGTGGCGGGACGTGCCGGACGGGGCACGGTACCGGGGCAGGTAATCATCCAGACCTATGCACCTGAGCACTACGCCGTCCAGGCCGCGGCCGGCCACGACTATGACCTCTTCTACGAGACAGAAATTGCCTACCGCCGGCAGCTCCGCAACCCGCCATTTACACAGCTTGCCGGTCTCACTTACATCCACACCAACGATGCCGCCTGCTGGAGGGAAGCGAAACACATGGAGCGACGTATCCTTGAAGAGAGGGATGCCAGGGGAATAGCCGGCCTCAGTCTCATCGGCCCGGCGCCGGCGTTCATTCACCGTCTGCGGGGCAGGTTCCGCTGGCAGATAATACTCCGCGGCTCGGAGTTGTCCGATTTCCTGGCACAGATACCAATACCGCAGGGCTGGACAGTGGACGTTGACCCCGTGGGGCTGTAGGCGATATAGTAGAAATAGACACGCATCACCAGATTCTACCAGTGGGGACTGTGAAGGGATGAGGTCCTGATGGCGATTAGTCCAATCCGCACTATGCCTGACCCCGTGCTGAGGCAGAGAAGCAGGCGGGTCAAGAACATCGACGGCTCGATACACAGGCTAGTCGACGATATGCTGGTGTCGATGCATGCCTCTTCCGGCATTGGCCTGGCAGCACCACAGGTAGGCATAACAATGCGAGTGGTTGTCATTCAGCTTCCTGAAGAGGAAGAAATCGTCCTCATTAACCCGCAAATAGTCCGCAGGACCGGTGAGATAGTAGGAGTCGAAGGCTGCCTCAGCATCCCCGGCTATTTTGCCGATGTCCAACGGGCAGCAAAGGTCACAGTTAAAGCCCTTGACCGAGATGGCAAAGAGACCCGGCTAAAAGGCGAAGACCTGCTTGCCCGGGTTATGCAGCACGAGATAGACCACCTCAACGGCGTGCTCTATATCGACCACCTGGACAGCCTGGACGAGTTGCGCCCGGTGGAAACGCTTCAGCCTGAAGAGACTTCCGACCCGCTGGCAGAGTACTAGCGCCTCGGACCAGTTATCTCTGCGACAGCGAAGCAAGCAGTCCCATACCTAAAACATATCGGTACAAATCGGCCGGTAGCGAGTGTGCATTGTCCTGTCCCACATCGGCAGGGCATCCGGTTCGTTGACTTCAAGGCGTGCCATTCGGGCGGCCTCGGTGGCGCTTATCTGGCCGAATACCAGCATCGCCAGGGTGCTTACCGGCATTACCACCTGCGGGGTCTCGCTGGTACGGGTGATTGAGCTTCCCTCCGGAGAGGTCTCCAGCTTCCATCCACCCTGGTTCCAGGGGCAGAAGTCATCACTTATCTCAAAGG
>DATKWT010000151.1 GCA_035529395.1 Dehalococcoidales bacterium
TGGCTGCGGTACCGATGGCGGCCCGCCACCTTGCTGATTTTGGTGCTGACGTTATCCATGTAGAGAACCCGAAGACCGGGGACTCATGGCGGGGTTTCCAGGCTGGCCTGGGCAGTGGTGGCGCCGGTGCTCCGTCTGATATCAACTACAACTGGGAGACCTATAACCGCAATAAAAGGGGCCTGGCGGTTGACCTCTCGCAGGACGAGGGTCGGGAGGTAATCTACCGTCTGGTGGGAAGTGCCGATGTCTTTACCACCAACCTGCGGCTCTTCGAGCGGGAGAAATTCAAACTGGACTACGATGCGCTGAGCCGGTTAAACCCCCGGCTCATCTACGCCGGGCTGTCCGGTTACGGTAAGAAAGGCCCGGACTGTAATGACCCGGCCTATGATTCTATCGCTTACTGGGCACGGTCAGGACTGGGCTACCTGCTTGGCGTACCCGGTACGGCTCCTCTTATTGATGGTGGCGGCATCGGCGATAACGTTACCGCATTGGGCCTGTTCGCCGGCATCATGACCGCCCTGTATGTTCGTGAAAAGACCGGAATGGGGCAGGAGGTTGACTTATCCCTGCTAAACGTCGGCTTCTACCAGCTTTCCTTTTTTATAGCCGGGGCGCTGACCACCGGATTGGACCTGGCCGACTGGCGGGTGAAATCGCGGGAGGAGGCACTGAATCCCCTGACTCTCCCCTATGAGGCGAAAGACGGACGGTGGGTGCTGCTTGCCCTGCTTCAGCAGGAACGCTACTGGCCGCAGTTCTGTAAGGCGATAGACCGGGAAGACCTGCAGCATGACCCCAGGTTCGAGGATTTCGAGGTGAGGATGGAGAACTGCGCCGCTTTGTACCACATCGTGGAAGATGTCTTCCACGAGAGGACTCTTGCCGAATGGCAGTCGCGTCTGAAGGCAGCGGGACTACCCTTCGCACCGTACCAGACTTTCGTTGAAGCAATCGCCGACCCGCAGGCCAGGGCCAATGACATGTTTGTCACCATTGACCACCCAACCCACGGTAACCTGGAGGTCATCGCCAACCCGATAAAGATGAGCAAGACCCCGGCGACCCTCCGGACGCCTGCTCCGGAATTCAGCCAGCATACCGAGGAAGTGCTCCTTGAGAATGGCTATACCTGGGACGACATTGACCGCCTGAAGTCGAAGGGTGTGATTGCCTGATAGGGGCAGGTAATAACTGCACTGAATACTGAGGTACAGGGAGGAAGAATGGCACGCGTCAGTTTGTTGAACAAAGAGCAAGTCGACCCGGCGTTCCGGGAGATGTACCAGAGGAGCGAAGAGCAGGGCCGGGAAGTCCTCAACGTGATAAAGCTGATAGCGAACTGCCCGCAGATGGGTCCGGAGTACTTTCGCTTCGCCGGCTCCGTACTTCGGGGAGAGAATGTCCCCATGAAGCTGCGGGAGCTGGCTACTTTGAGAGTGGGGAACCTCACCGGGGCCGACTACGAGTTCCTGCATCACACTCCCCTTGGGGTGTCCGCCGGTCTCACCCGGAAGCAGATTGACGAAATGGAGAAATGGCAGGAATCATCCCTGTTCGACGAGCAGGAGCGTATCGTGCTGCGCTATACGGATGAAGTCACACGGGACAACAATGTCTCCGACCAGACCTTCAGCAAGCTCAGGGAGTTCTTCAGCGAGCACGATATCGTTGAGCTTACCCTGGTTATCGGGTATTTCATCATGCTCTGTCGGATACTGGTTGCCTTGCAACTGGAACTGGAACCCGGTTTCAGTGCGGACTAATACCTGACTGAGTAACTCCGCACAACATTCAGATTATGCGCCACTGTCCTCAATGGCGCGACACCCTGAGCAGAGCGAAGGGTCTCTACTCCCGGGACCTGTCAGTGTGTGTATGAGAGTGGGCACTGGTATTCCTTCACCTCACGGCAAAGGCGTAGCCTGTTGCGCCAGGGCAATCGCCCCCAGCACCCCGGCCTTCTGCCCGAGAGCAGGAAGAACGATGTAGCTGTCAGTCTCGTTGAGGAACTGTGGTACGGGCACATAACCGCGTATCAACTCATGCACATTCTTCCTCACCATCGGTAGCAGCGATTCCTGTTGCAGGACACCCCCACCGATAATTACCCGCTGTGGTGAAAGTGTGAAGATAATATTGACCAGACCGAGGGCCAGATACCTTGCCTCTAAACGCCAGGCGGGGTGGTCGGCGGGTAGGGTCTGCGGTGGTTGTCCCCAGCGCTTTTCTATGGCGGGACCGCAGGCCAGCCCCTCCAGGCAGTCGCCATGATACGGGCAACAACCGGGATACGGGTCATTGACCGGGTCATGCGGGATGTATACGTGTCCCATTTCGGGATGGGCCAGACCGTGTATCAGATGACCGTTCACCATGCCGCCACCGCCGATTCCGGTGCCCACCGTGAGGTAAATGAAGGTGTCCAATCCCTGTGCCGCCCCCCATTTGTGCTCGCCAAGAGCGGCAGTATTGATATCGATATCAAGTAGCACCTGTACATTGAGAGCCTCTTGCAGTACACCGGCGAAGTTGGTGTGTGCCCAGCCTGTCTTTGGTGTGGTGGTGATATAGCCGTAGGTCGGTGAATCAGGATTGAGGTCGAGTGGGCCAAAGGAACCGATGCCGATAGCTGCCAGAGGTTCCGGCTGCTCACGGAAGAAGGCAATAGTCCGTCCGATGGTCTCGGACGGAGTTGTCGTGGCAAAGCGAGTCTCGGCACGCACGTCATCGGGGCCGGTACCCACGGCACAGACGAACTTGGTACCTCCAGCCTCAATGCCCCCGTACAGACTTCGCATAAACACTCTCCCCGGTCTCTGTCTCCAACACTTTAAGTAGCCGTGGCGGTCTTGTCAAACTGCACCATAAAGATGCCATCTGCTTTCCTTGACCTTGTGTATCTAGTGTATACTGGAAGATAGTATAACTGGTGCCGGCATGATACCGGAGTGGTATAGTTGATGTGACGATGGAATTGTACCGGCAGACCACGTAACGCAGTCAACATAATCTAGTCCCGGACGACGGACGTCCAGGTCTCCAGCATCGGGAGGTTTGTATTGATAGAGGAATTTAACCTGACAGGAAAGGTGGCCATTGTCACCGGCGGTAACGGCGGTATTGGTCGTGGCATTGCCATCGGGCTGGCCCGTGCCGGTGCCGAAATCGTCATCGCTGCCCGCAACGAAGAAAAGACCGGTCGTGTGATTGATGAGATTACCGGTTTGGGTCGCCGCTGCCGGGGTATTCGTTGTGATGTGCAGAGCCGCGACGATATTCAGGCCACAGTTGATGCCACGCTGAAGGAGTTTGGCAGACTCGATATCCTGGTCAACAACGCCGGTATCTCTGGAGGCGGGCCGCCGCAGTCGATACCGGAGGAGACCTGGGATAATGTGGTCGGCACCAATCTCAAGTCAGTCTTTCTGTTCTCGCAGGCGGTATATCCGGCACTGGTCGGAGCGGGTGGTGGTAAAATTATCAACATCGGGTCGGAGTACTCTATCTTCGGCAGTGCCTCAGTTCTTCCCTATTCGGCGAGTAAGGGTGGCGTTATTCAGATGACCAAGTCCCTGGCAGTGGCCTGGGCGGGCAACAACATTCAGGTCAATGCCATCATACCTGGATGGGTGAGAACAGATATGACGGCGCCGGTCATCGATAATGAACCCTTCTACCGGGGAATCGTGCAGCGGACTCCGGCGGGCCGTTTTGCCGAACCGGAGGAAGTGGCTGGCACAGCCGTTTTCCTTGCGTCGGCGGCATCTGATTTCATCACCGGCCAGAGTATTGTCTTCGACGGCGGGTACTCGATAGCATGAGAGTGTCCGCTTCGCCCGCGTAGAATAGCTGGCAGATGAGGGATGAAGGAATCGGAAGAGCATGACAACAATATGAACAATATACGAGGAAGTATAGCAGGGCACCACCCCTTCTGAAGGGCTCCGCCTCTTCTGAGAGGCGCTCCATCCGGGCCGCACGGGGATTGGTCGAAAGGTTTTTTCATCACTACACTAGGTCAGGGAGGCAGCGATGGTAGCGAAGAGTGCGCATGTTCTGGTTGTTGATGATGAGCCACACCTTTGTGTTGCGCTGGGCCGGATACTGGAGAAGGGCGGGTACCGTGTAACGACCACGACCAGCGGTCAGACGGCGCTCGAACTTATAGAAGAGAAACGTCCGGATGTAGTATTGCTTGACCTAATGATGCCGGGACTTGACGGCCGTGAGGTGTGTCGACGGATTCGTAAATCAGGTATAGAAGTCCGCGTGATATATTTCACCGCTAAGGCAGAGGCGAGTAACCCGGCAAAGCTGAAAGAGCTTCGTAAGGAAGCGGATGACCTCCTGGTTAAACCGGCCACCAGCAGGCAGATAATATCGAAGGTAAGCAGTGTACTGAAAGGCAATGTCAAGTGACCGGGTGCTCTACCATAATACCATGAGTTGACTGCCCCGCTCAGACCGTCCGTCTCCGGAGGCAGTCAGATTGCATAAAACGGAAAATGAATCTCAGGAGGACCGATCCATGCTAACCGTTGCCGAAGCCATGCGCCAGCGTCGCAGCACCCGTAGTTTCAAGAGGACGCCTGTACCCGACGAAATGATTCTCGAGATGCTGGAAGCAGCCCGACAGGCACCTTCAGCCAGCAACTCGCAACCCTGGCGCTACGTCGTGGTTACCGACCCTGAAGAAAAGAAGGAGCTGCGCCGTCTGTGCTTCGGCCAGACCTTCATCGAGGAAGCGGGAGTGGTGTTCGCAGTCTGTGCCGACCTATCGTCATACTCCGGCAGCACCTATAAGAAACGACGACAGGAAGCGGTCGATGCCGGAGTGCTTCCCGCCAGCGCCCTTAACGACCCGGTTTACAAGCGTCTCATGGAGTCTACGGACGAACCTGACCCTGCTGTGTACGTCACGCCGGCAACCGCCAACACCTATAATGCCACCGAGCACATGGTGCTAATGGCTGCCGCCCTGGGACTGGGCTCATGCTGGGTAGGGGCAATCAGTGACCGGGAGGCAATCAAGAGATTGCTCGGAGTCCCTGAAAATATCATGCTGCTGGGGTTGGTAATTGTCGGCTATGCCAATGGAACACCCCCGTACCGACCGAAGTTACCTCTTGAAGATATCCTGCTACGCCCCTTCCCGACTACAAAAGACGGTCAGTAGAGGCAGGAAGTAACCCTCAGACCGGGAGTTCGATATAAGCCTGGCACTCACTTGCAGAAATACCAGCCCGTATATTCCGTGGAGTGAGACCCTTCGGCTTCGGCCTGCTGGTTAAGCCAGCAGGTAAACTCAGGGTGACACGCTGTTCACATGTCATTGCGAGCCGGGGCTCTGAGCAAAGCGAAGAGACACCGAAGCAATC
>DATKWT010000152.1 GCA_035529395.1 Dehalococcoidales bacterium
TGTCCAGGTTGGGAAGGCTAGCAGGTCTTCAATGGTCTGCTAGTGTAGTGTCTTACAAATGCCTTTGCAGTTTCTGTCATTCTAGTCATCCGTCTCACAATTGACTTGACCACGCAGGCTGCTAGCGCCAGACCGGCAAAGCCGTATCGCCGTATACGAGACGCCGCGCCAGTTGTCATCCTGAGCGAAGCGAATGGACCTTGGGGTGGTGGCTAATGGGTTCTTCTTCCCCGCCCCGGATTCTTCGTCGTCCTTCGGGTTATTGAGAGGACGGACTCCTCCAGAATGACAACGTGGATTGTAAAGATATATACGAGACAATACGCTAGCCTGCCAGCGATGGGCACTAAATCATGAGAATACAGAAAGGAGCGGGAGAAGGGATTTTTTTGGTGGGCCATCCTGGGCTCGAACCAGGGACCTCAGTCTTATCAGGACTGCGCTCTAACCAGCTGAGCTAATGGCCCGTATTTTACGTGTTTATTGTAGCGGAAAAGGACCCGGGTGGCAAGCTGCGTAAATAGAAAGCACCTTAACCCCTGGATAGTGGAAGGAAGGAGACTCTGTGGAAAACCACAGAGATCGACCTGGAAGATAGCGGGTTGTTACACCCTATCTCTCCCTAGAAAGGAGGTGATCCAGCCGCAGCTTCCGCTACGGCTACCTTGTTACGACTTCGTCCCAATCATCAGCCCCACCTTCGGCGACTGCCTCCCCGCGAACGGGGTTAGCCCATCGACTTCAGGTGTTGCCAACTTTCATGACGTGACGGGCGGTGTGTACAATCCCCGAGAACGTATTCACCGCGCTGTGCTGACACGCGGTTACTAGCAACTCCAACTTCATGCAGGCGAGTTTCAGCCTGCAATCCGAACTGAGGACGGCTTTGAGGATTAGCTCCAGATCGCTCTATTGCAACCTATTGTACCGCCCATTGTAGCGTGTGTGTAGCCCAAGGCATAAGGGCCGTGCTGACTTGACGTCATCCCCACCTTCCTCCCCGTTTTGCAGGGCAGTCTCGCCAGAGAGTGTAACTGGCAACAGGGGTTGCGCTCGTTGCAGGACTTAACCAAACACCTCACGGCACGAGCTGACGACAGCCATGCAGCACCTGTGACGGTTCCCGACTTAACGAGTCGTTACCCTTTCGGGTTCCTACTTCCGCCATGTCAAGCCTTGGTAAGGTTCTTCGCTTTGCATCGAATTAAACCACACGCTCCGCTGCTTGTGCGGGGACCCGTCAATTCCTTTGAGTTTTAGTCTTGCGACCGTACTCCCCAGGCGGGACACTTAACGCGTTAGCTTCGGCACAGAGAGGGTCGATACTCCCTGTACCCAGTGTCCATCGTTTATGGCGTGGACTACCAGGGTATCTAATCCTGTTTGCTCCCCACGCTTTCGGGCATCAGCGTCAGAAACAGCCCAGGAGGCCGCTTTCGCCACTGGTATTCCTCCCGATATCTACGCATTCCACCACTACACCGGGAATTCTACCTCCCTCTGCTGCCCTCGAGCTCAACAGTATCGGATGGTGCCTCCCAGTTGAGCCGGGAGATTTTACAACCGACTTGAAGAGCCGCCTGCGCCCACTTTACGCCCAGTAAATCCGGATAACGCTCGCCACCTACGTTTTACCGCGGCTGCTGGCACGTAGTTAGCCGTGGCTTATTCCCCGGGTACTGTCATTATTCATCCCCGAGAAAAGAGGTTTACGAACCGAAGCCCTTCATCCCTCACGCGGCGTCGCTGGATCAGGCTTTCGCCCATTGTCCAATATTCCCTGCTGCTGCCTCCCGTAGGAGTCTGGGCCGTGTCTCAGTCCCAGTGTGGCTGACCATCCTCTCAGACCAGCTACCGATAGTCGCCTTGGTAGGCCATTACCCCACCAACAAGCTAATCGGACGCAAGCCCCTCCTCAGGCAACCGAAGTCTTTCTTAGCGGGTCATACTACCCGCTACCACATGCGGTATTAGCCCCGATTTCTCGGAGTTATCCCCCACCTAAGGGCAGATTACTTACGTGTTACTCACCCGTTCGCCACTATCCTTAACCCCGAAGGGCCAAGAACCGTTCGACTTGCATGCATAAGGCACGCCGCCAGCGTTTATCCTGAGCCGGGATCAAACTCTCCGTATTAAAGAATTGATTACTCAGAACCTTCCTTCCACTATCCAGTTGTTAAGGTACTATGTGCAACTAGTTATCTTACCATAGCCTCCAGAACCATGTCAAGGAAAACAGGCGGGGTTCACAGCCTTCTCCACAAGGTGTCGGCAAACCTGCTAGGTCTGCTGCTCTTTGGTCCCGCGACGTGAGGCATCAAGGTCAAGGCCGGGGCCGCTTCGACCGACCCGTCCCAGGGCATTGAGCTGACGGTGATAGGCAAAGAGAGCTCCTCTACCCATTATCTCTGCGTGGGTGTTGAAGGCCTCCTTCTGGACCGCTATTGCGTCCGGTGGGGCCTCAGCCAGCGTCTTTGCCAGGTTCCACACCTCTTCCTCCAGCTTGTCCGCAGGTACTGCCCTGTTGACCAGTCCAATACGTGCCGCTTCATTACCATCAATGATTCGCTGGGTCAGGAGCATTTCCTTGGCTTTTCGAAAACCGAGGTAGGTTATCCACAGCGGCATACTGTCGACACCACCCCGGCCGACAGGGTGTCCGAGGAGAGCATCATCAGCGGCAATAGCTATATCGCACAGCATCTCCAGATAGCACCCCGCGGCGAGACAGTAGCCATGCACCTGGGCGATGACAGGCTTGGGCAGATTCATAATCCTCAGGTACCGTTCACTGATGCCCCGTAAAGTACTGAGGGCATTGCTGACAGTCCACTGTTCATGCCCCTCAGGAACGCTGATGTAGTAGCTCCCTTTGAGGTCCCATCCGGTGCAGAAAGCCCTCCCTTCACCGCACAGGATGACAACCCTCACTTCAGGGTCATCCTCAGCCTGACCAAAGGCGGTAATCAGGTCGTCCCACAAGGCATGGCTCAGGGCGTTCATCTTGTTGCCCCGGTTCATGGTAATCCTGGCAATATTGTCCTTGACTTCGTAGATGATGTTCTCCAGTTCCATAATAGCTCCTCCCTGTTTCTTATATTATTAACGCGAACTGCGGGTTAATAAATGATAGCGCAAAAGGCCCCCTCTGGCAAACAGGTGTACTCGTCCATTACACTAGTGATACTTCGTATTCATACTCACTGTCATTGCTTCGCTTCGCTCGCAATGACATCCCTCGAGATAGAGTGCACCCGTATGTGCATCAGAGTGTTAGCTGTCTATCTGAACTAGAGCAGCAACAACGGCGCCCGTCTGCAGGAATGGCAACGAAGCACTTGCCTGCCTTTTATCACAAACCGAATGTTCCGGCAGGTTGCTTTGCATACGCAATTTACCCGTAGTACAATAAGCTGTAGTTACAGAACAGCGACATGGAAGGTGTGCAGACAGAATGGCGAAACGGCAAAAGGCGAAGAATATCGGCGAGCTCAAAGCCTCCGGCTACAAGCCGGTCTCAATAAAAGAGGAAATGAGGCACAACCTGATAACCTCCATCAGGAAGAAGACGGATATATTTCCCGGAATTATCGGCTATGAGCACAGCGTGATTCCCCAGGTCCAGAATGCGGTAATGTCCGGGCAGGATATCATCTTCCTCGGTGAGCGCGGTCAGGCGAAGTCGCGTATCATGAGGTCGCTGATTGCCCTGCTGAACAAAGAAGTTCCGGTCATCCAGGGGTGTGAGATAAACGACGACCCCCTGATGCCGATATGCCGGTACTGCCGCAACCGGGTGGCCGAAGAGGGAGATGCCACTCCGATTGACTGGCTGCCGCGAGAGGAGCGTTACGGTGAGAAGCTGGCCACGCCGGACATCTCAATAGCCGACCTTATCGGGGATGTCGACCCCATCAAGGTCGCCGAAGGCAGGTACCTTTCCGACGAACTGGCCATCCATTATGGCCTGATACCCAGGACCAACAGGGGCATATTCTGTATCAACGAGCTGCCGGACCTCGCGGAACGCCTGCAGGTGGGCCTCTTTAATTTAATGGAGGAACGGGACATCCAGATACGGGGCTACCGTATCCGGCTCCCCCTGGACATGTTCCTGGTAGCCAGCGCCAACCCGGAAGATTATACCAACCGGGGACGCATAATTACG
The DNA here is from genome assembly GCA_035529395.1 of Dehalococcoidales bacterium. Lineage (NCBI taxonomy): Bacteria > Bacillati > Chloroflexota > Dehalococcoidia > Dehalococcoidales > Dehalococcoidales bacterium. The sequence goes on from DATKWT010000152.1 coordinate 4,172, forward strand.
CCGCTGAAGGACAGGTTCGGCGCCCAGGCAAGGACTCACTACCCGGTTAACATCGAGGACGAGATAACCATCATGGACATGGAGCGGCGGCAGTTCGGCGAAGATGAAGTCGAGAGCTACACTCCCCCGTACATGAAGGAGATAATCGCTGAGGTCACCCACCTGGGCAGGAAGAGCCCGGATATCAACCAGCGCTCCGGTGTCAGTGTCCGGGTATCAATTGCCAACTACGAGACAATAATCTCCAACGCCACCCGGCGGGCGGTGACCCTCGGAGAGAAGCTGGCCGTGCCCCGCATCACGGACCTCCCCCACATCTACTCATCCACTGGCTCCAAGATAGAGCTGGAGGGATTCGAGGATACCAAAGAGGGCAAGCTAATCGACGACCTCATCAGGAAAGCAGTACTTAATGTTTTCAACCGGCACTATCGGTTGAGCAACCTGGAAACGCTGATTACCCAGTTCAGTGAGGGGTTCAGCGTAGAGGTCTCCGACATGATGCCGGCCAAGGCTTACGTGCGTATCGCCAAGGAGATTATCGGTCTCCTCGAGGCTCTCAAGACAGTCGCTGACTCCGAGAGGCCGGAGGAAATAGCGTCTGCCGCCGAGTTCGTCTTTGAGGGGTGCCACGTGAATAAACGACTGAATAAAGCCCGGCAAGACGGCAAGACCATCTATCGGAGCTAGCATGAGTATCTTCCGTTACTCAGAGTGGGACGGGACACAGGAGTTCCTTGACTTCGACCATGAAGAGCTCATGGACGAGTTGGCGCGTAACCTCATGCAAGACGGCAGCATGTCCTATGCCCTCTGGAAGATGCAACGCCAGGGTATGAGGGACAGTCAGGGTAGACGTCTCCCCGGCCTGCAGGATTTGCTGCAACGACTACGCCAGAAAAAACAATCTCAACTCGATAAGTACAAGCTCGGTTCCGTAATGGACGAAATCCAGAAAAAGCTGGAGGACGTGGTCAGGACCGAACGGCAGGGCATCCAGAAAAGGCTGGACGAAGCCAGGCAGAAGGTCGAAAAGGGTGCCGAGGGCGTGGGCGAGGAACTAGGACAGAAGCTGCTCAAGAGAATCGAGGACATGGCTGCCCAGAACCTGGAGAAGCTGGACAGTCTGCCCAAAGACGTCGGTGGCCAGGTGAAGGAGCTTACCGACTACGACTTCATGGACGATGAGGCGCGGCAGAAGTTCCAGGAACTGATTGACATGCTCAAGCAACACGCCATGCAGTCCTACACCCGCGACCTTACCGAGAAGCTGAAGGAAATGGACCCGGAGACCCTGGCTAACCTGCGGCACTTCGCGGAAGCGATAAACCAGATGCTGGAGCAGCGCATGAGGGGGGAGGAGCCGGACTTCGAGAAATTCATGGAGCAGTTCGGCGACTTCTTCGGTCCCAACCCACCGCAGAGTCTCGATGAGCTTATTGAGCGTCTCCAGAGGCAAATGGCACAGGCACAATCTCTGCTGGACAGTATGTCGGCGGAAGACCGGGATTCGCTGGACAGTCTGCTGCGCTCAATGCTGGATGAAGCCACCCAGTACGAGCTCGCCAAGATGAACGCCAACCTGGAGACGCTGTATCCCGGCGAGAAACTGGGACGGCAGTACAACTTCACCGGTGAGGAGTCCATTTCCTATTCCGAGGCCCTGAAGCTGATGGAGATGCTCCAGGAGATGGACAAACTCGAATCGGAGCTCAAGGAGGCGCAGTACAATCGCTCCCTGGACACCATAGACGAAGAGATGGTCAAGGAGTTGCTGGGTGAGGAGGCCGCCCAGGACCTGGAACAGTTGCGTAATATCACCAGGATACTGGAAGAAGCGGGCTACATTCAGTCGAAGGGCGGCCGGTATGAACTGACGCCCCGAGGTATGCGCAAGATAGGACAGAGAGCCCTGAAGGATGTCTTCTCGCAGCTAAAGAAGGACCGCACCGGGACCCACAACCTGAACCACAAGGGTCCCGGCACCGAGCGGATGGAGGAGACCAAGCCATACGAGTACGGCGACCCCTTCCATCTGCACCTGGAGAAGACCATCATGAACTCCATCTACCGGGAGCAGCAGACGCCACCGCTGAAGTTGACCCCGGACGACTTCGAGATATACCGGATGGAAGAAATGACGCGGTCGGCAACGGTACTGATGCTCGACCTTAGTCTGTCGATGCCGATGCGGGGCAACTTCCAGGCCGCCAAGCAGGTGGCCATCGCCCTCGACGGGCTGATAAGGACACAGTACCCGAAGGATACGCTGCACGTAATCGGTTTTTCCAGCTACGCGCGGGAGCTGAAAAAGCAGGACCTGCCCTACATGGGCTGGGACGAGTTCGACCCGTACACCAACATCCAGCACGGTCTCTATACGGCCAGGAAGCTGCTCGCCAGGGAACGGTGCAACAACAAGCAGATACTGATGGTATCGGATGGGGAGCCTACGGCACATATCGAGGACGGGAATATCTACTTCCAGTACCCTCCCAGCATGCGCACCATCCAGCTTACGCTGCGCGAGGTGAAGCGCTGCACTCAGCAGAACATCGTGATAAATGTCTTCATGCTCGACGAGAGCCAGTTCCTGAATGCGTTCGTCTCCCAGATGGCGCGCCTGAATAAGGGAAGGGTATTCTACACGAGCCCGGATACACTGGGCGAATACATGCTGGTGGACTACATGTCCAGCAAGAAAAGCAGGCTGTAGTAAGGCCAGAGGGAGACCTCCACGGCCTCCTCCGGCCCAAGTGGCCGGGGTCCAAGCTGTTCTAGACCTACATTTCCCGTGGATTCCTCTGGTAGGATGTAAGTGGCAGAATGTATGAGCCTAACCGACGAGTAGGGGTAAGAACAGTGCCCAGAAGGCTAGCCTTGATAGCTTCTCTGCTTGTTACCTTGCTGGCAGTCACCGCTTGCCAGCAGACTCGCACGCCAGTGCCGCTGAGGGATATCCTCCCGATTGCCGAAGGGCCGGAAGCCGCCGACGACATTGTCTTTGATCGTGTTTTGACGTACCGGGCCAACGTCCACGAGGCCGGGAAAGAGAACCCCTGGCCACCCATTAAGGTCACC
>DATKWT010000153.1 GCA_035529395.1 Dehalococcoidales bacterium
AGGTCTTTAATATGCTCCGGCGTGTAGACCGGTTCAATATCCTGGTTGGAGACAGTGGCGAAACGCCTGTCCGCCTGGTCATCATCGCTGGTCCCGGACGCCTCCGACCATCTCTTCATACCCTGGCGTACCTGATTTAGCATATTTTCGTCGAACACGGTGCCCCTCCTGCGTTATCTGAGTATGGCCGTGCCATGACCCCCGGGGTGCGCTGCCCTTTCAACCATATCCTATATTCCCCGGTGGTAACAGTCAATGTATTCGTCCCCATTTCTAGCACCAGACCATCTGGTTCCTGCGCCACTGAGGACAGTGGCGCGTCATTCTGAGCAATCGGAATATGAAGTGGATTGCCCCGATAACCACGTTCTTGCTAGAATAGGCCCATCAGGAAGTGACCACCGGCTACATTACCGGACAGACCATTATCGCCGATGGAGGTCTGCTTACCTGAACGTACGGGGAGATAACAGGAGAGGGATGATACTATCCGTCAGGCGGGCTGAACCGGGTGACCTCGGGGCGATAACCGAAATCTACAATGAGGCTGTCATGACCACCGATGCCAGCTTCGATACCGAGCCAAAGACCGATGACGAACAGAGAGTCTGGTTTACCAGACACGGTCCGAAGCACCCCATCATGGTGGCGGAAATGGATGGCACCATTACCGGCTGGGCATCGCTCAGCGAGTGGTCCGACCGCCGCGCCTATGCCGACACAGCAGAGATTTCCCTGTACGTGAAAGAGGAGCACCGGAGTAAAGGCACCGGGAGGATACTGCTGGAGGTGATTATTCTGAAAGGCGAAAAGGTGGGACTGCACTCCGTGGTCGCACGAATAGTGGCCGGCAACGACATCAGTATCCACCTCCACGAGTCGGTGGGCTTCGAGAGCGTCGGCACCATGCGTGAAGTGGGACGGAAGTTCGGCAGGCTCCTTGACGTCGTTGTCATGCAGAAGATATACCCTTCCGAAAATCCGGTCAGAGTTGAGGAATAAGCGGAATGACGGAACCGATAAGCAAGCAGCTCGACTACCTTTTCAACCCAAAGTCCGTTGCCGTGCTGGGCGCGTCCAACAACCCGGGAAAATGGGGATTCGGCACTTTTGATACCGTCCGGCGTACCGCCAGGGACATGGACATTTACCCTATTAACCCAACCTCGACTGAAATCATGGGAGTTCCGGCCTACAAGAGCGTGCTTGATGTCCCGGGACCGGTGGACCTGGCTGTTATCGTTATTCCGCCACAGACCGTACCGGGAGCAATGAGAGAGTGCGCCCGGAAGGGAATCAGGGCAGCCGTCGTCATCTCCGCCGGGTTCCGAGAGACCGGCGAACCGGGGGCGGAACTTGAAAGAGAGGTGCTGGAGATTGCCCGGGAAGCCGGGATACGCTTCGTGGGACCGAACTGTAATGGCCACTTCAACACCGCGGCCAACCTGCACACCACCGGCGGTGGTTCCAGGCCGGGACCCCTGGGTCTAGTCTCCCAGAGTGGCAACTTCGGCGGGCACATCCTGGGGCGCGGCGCGGAAAGGGGCATCGGCTTTACCAAGTACGTCAGCAGCGGCAACGAGGCCGACCTGCACCTCGAAGACTATATCGAGTACCTGGCCGAAGACAACGAAACGAAGATTATCCTGGCCTATATCGAGGGGCTGAAGGAAGGCCGAAGGTTCTTCGAGCTGGCCAGGAAGACCACGAAGAAAAAGCCCATCATCGTCATGAAGGTGGGCCGGACCGACGAAGGGGCACGGGCAGCCCAATCGCACACGGGGTCGCTTTCCGGCTCGGACGCAGTCCACGAGGCCGCCTTCCGCCAGTCGGGCGTTATCCGGGTCGACGAAGTGGACGACATGTTCGATATTGCCCTGGCACTGCTCCGCCAACCCTTGCCCAGGGGCCGGAGAGTGGGTATAGTGACCGGTGGCGGCGGATTCGGAGTGGTTGCCACGGACGCCTGCCGGAGAATGGGTCTGGAAATACCCGCTCTCACCGGGGAAACGGTCCTGACACTGAGCAAGTACCTGCAACCGCGCTGGTCTCACGGCAACCCGGTAGACATGGCCGGGGACACCCAGGGGTCTTACCCATCCCTGGGAACGCTGCTCAAGGCGGAGAATATCGACGCCGTGCTTGCCGTCGGCTCGGTTGGCTACCCCGCCCAGACCCCGACCGACCCGGAACGGTACGATGCCGCGACCAGGGAGAGGATGGAGGAATACCGCCAGCAGATGATAGAGGGGGAGCTTGGCCTGGTGGACGGCCTGATCGAGCGGATAGACCGGCACCAGAAGCCCCTCATCATAACCGCCTCGACAGGACGCGGGCAGTCACCGGCAATCATCAAGCTGGAGAAGAACGGCTTCTACGGCTACCGCACGCCGGAAGAAGGCGCCAGGGTGCTCTCCTACCTGGTCAGGTATGCAGAATATGTGAGGGGGATAGAGGACTAGCAGTCAGTAATCGCAACATTTAGATTGCTTCGTTTCACTCGCAATGACATGAGTACAGCGTGTCACCCTGAGCGTAGCGAAGGGACCTCGGGGTGGTGGTTAATGGGTTCTCCTTCCCCACCCCGGATTCTTCGTCGTCCTTCGGGTTATTGAGAGGACGGACTCCTCCAGAATGACAACGTGGATTGTAATGCCATATACGAGACACTACACTAGCTCTTCATAGCCAACAAGCTGTGCAGGGGTTGCCTGTCTATGGCGCGGTGATGCACCTGCCCACTACCTTTACCCCAGCACGTCCTCCCTTTCCTCAATTCCGGCGATGATGCGGGCAAGCTCCTGCTTGCGTGGCATGTCCGTCTCTCGCTCAATCATTATCTTCTGCGCCTGCGGGGAACCGGCACCATGCATTGACTCCGTCCGGTAGCTGGGGGCTATCTGTCCGAAGCTCATAGCGTGAATCAACGACAGCATCCGGAACCGTACCTCGGTGGGAACATCGGCTACCCCTTTGAGGTATTTCTCGATGTACTTTCCCAGTAACGGATGGCGGAAGTCCTTTTCCGAAGGCGTGGTCACCAGCAGGCCGCCGGCAATATCCTCGGCAAGGCGGCAGAGCTCGTAGGGAAAGCGGGTGACGTTGAGCTTGCAGACATTGGCCAGAAGGGTATCAGGCTGGTAGTTACCCGCTTCCGTCCGTCTTCCCTGGTAGGAGCAGGCCAATCCGCAGGCATGTATCGTCTCAGCGAGGTGTATCATCTCCCCCAGCTTGTCCCTGATGTGGGCCGCCCGCCGGACCCCGTTGTAGTCCGCCATCGACGCCGCAGCCCCGATGAGTACGTCGCCAATGCCCGCCTTGCAGCCCCCGTAGCTCTGACGGTGGTAGGCCGCAAACCTCTCCACGAGCATTATCGAGAAGTCAATCTCCCCGCACATGAAGACCCGCTCCCAGGGGACAAAAACATCGTCCAGAATGACCAGGACTTCCTGCCCGCCAAAACTGTAGTTACCGACGTCGATGTCACCTTCCTCAAGCTTACGGGTATCGCAGGACTGTCTCCCGTAAATCATGGTTATACCTTCGGTATCGGTCGGTATTGCACAGGCCACGGCGTAGTCTTTGTCCGCTTCCCGCATTCTCAGGGTGGGCATGATGAGCATCTCGTGGGAGTTGGCGACACCGGTCTGGTGGGCCTTAGCACCCCGGATTACTATTCCGTCCTTCCTTCGCTCGGTAATATGGACGAACAGGTCAGGGTCGACCTGCTCACTCGGTGCCAGCCCGCGGTCGCCCTTGACATCCGTCATCGCGCCGCAGACACAGAGGTCTTTTTCCTGGATGTTCTTCAGCCACTCCCTGAACCTCTGGTGGTACCCGGTGCCGTGCTCCCGGTCCATCTCATAGGTAGTGCTGTAGACCGCGTTAATCCCATCCATACCGACACACCTCTGGAAGCAGCAGGCGGTCCTCTGTCCCATCTGTCTTTGCAGCTTCACCTTGTTCACCAGGTCATCGGTACTCTGGAAAAGGGAGGCAAACCGGTTCACCTTCTGCCCGGTGAGCGGTGAGTCGGTGGTTGCCAGGGTCTCATTCTCAGGTTCGTGGGCCAGCTTGTAGGTCATTGCTACCGCATTTATCGAGGGCCTGATGATGGGGTGGTCAACCCAGTTCTCTACCTTCTCGCCGAGGAGGTAGAGGTTCAGATTGAGTTTACGCAAACTCTCGATGTATTCGCCAGCCGTCATTAGCATGGTATTTCACCTCCGACCATATGATTCTACGGTCTGCTTTCCTGTCTCTGTTTAGCTTATACCATGCCCTTGTGGCAGTCAATGAAGGTTGCTGGTTGCAGAACCGTCAATCGATGGCACGTATCGTACGGCTGGCTGCCATGAAAAGGCCGGTGAGCATGGTCAGGCCTCCGGCGACGACAAACATGGCTATGTAGTTCAGGTCCACCAACCATCCGGCCAGGGCAAGAGAGACCGGTGCCAGACCCATCGAGGCAAACATCACCAGGCTCATAACACGCCCCAGCATGTCCGGTCGCACCATCCTCTGAAGCCAGGCGATTGCCCTGACATTGAGGAAGCTGTTCACGATGCCCATGATGCCCAGAAGCACGCAGGTTACCAGCAGGTCCGGGGCCACGCCGATCAGACCCAGACCGGCGCCTATGACTACCGTAATGACAGTGAAAACAATGCCGAGGTGTCTCATCTTAATCGACCCGGCCAAGAGCGCACCGAATACGGCGGTGCCACCGAATACCGATAGCATTATGCCCAGACCAGCGGCACCTTCAGCAAACCTCTGGTGAGCCAGCCAGGCGAGGCCAATATCAATGGGGCCGATAAAACAGAAATTGATGACGGCAATCACAGGCAGCAGTACCCGAATTTCGGGGGTATTCCAGGTATAGCGCAGACCTTCCTTCATATCGGAAAGTGCACTGTTTTGACTGGCAGGTTCTGCCAGCTCTCCGTTGGGCTGTGTTGTCCGACGGCGCAGGCTTATTCCTCTCATGAGCAGCAGTGTCACAGAGGCAATAGCAAAGGTGACAGCATCAACACCCATTGCCACCGCGCTGCCCGCGGCAGCCACAACGAAACCGGCTGCTGCCGGACCAATGAAAGCGCTTAGCTGTGAGGTAGCTATCACCAGGGAGTTAGCTGCCTCGAGCCTGTCCTTGCTGACCAGCCGGGGAATCATGGTCATCATCGCGGGCAGGAAGAAAGCACCCACAATCCCGAATATCACCATGAGGACGTACAGGTGCCAGAGTTCCACCGTCCCGGCAAATACCAGGAGCGCAAGCAGAGCCACCAGTACACCCTGGGCGGTATTGGAAACCAGCATCACCAGGCGCGGTGACAGCCGGTCACTGACCACACCACCGAAGAGCATAAACACGGCGCGGGGGATAGCCGCCGCCATCATCACCGTGCCCAGCGCCAGGCCAGACCCGGTTGCCTCCAGCACCACCCAGGCCAGGGCTATCATCTGAAAGAAGTTACCGAATACGGAGACACTCTCGCCCAGCCAGAGCAGGCGGAAGTTCCGGTCTGCCAGCGGCTGTAACAGGGGAAAACGGCGGATGCCGCTTGCCGTGGAACGGATTTTGCTCTGTCGGACGGCGTCCTCTCTCATTACTCCTCCGGGATAGGAATTGGTGTGTTCGCACTGCACCAACGATTATCAATCGGGCGATTTGGCGGGTGATTCCAGCTACCGGGACCAGCCGGACTACTCGGTCTTATCGATACTGGAGGCCCCTGATGTCCTGATGTCACCCATCGTTGGCTCACCCTTGTAGTGCAAGCGTGAGGCACCGCTTAGCTCTGCATTCAGCCTGCTGTCGACGTTAACTGTCATCCTGCTGGCACCACTCATGACGAGACTGGCGTCCCGGACTTCAAAACCACCCATCTCGATACGACTGGCCCCGCTGATATCGGCGGTGAGATTTCCGGCTGAGCCGGACAGGTCCGCCCTGCTGGCACCGGATAGGACCAGCCTGGCATTCCCCACACCCAGGTCACCGGTAATCCTGCTGGCTCCGGACAGTTCCATCCGAAAGTCCTCCGATGACTTGAACCCGCTGACTGTAACCCTCGTGGCCCCGGAGATAGAGAGCCCTTTCAGCACCGGCATGGTTATCGTGGCTTTCGGTCGATTACTCGTTGGAATCCAGGCGAGAGGATGCCATCTCCGGCCGATACTTAACACCTCGCCCTGCCTGGATACCGTGATACTCTGAAACTGGAGCCAGTCGGCCTCCACGACAACGCTGTATGAATCGGACGCCTGGACATCAACCTCAAACGCTCCCCCCACAGCCACTTCACTGAAATCACTGAACCTGTACTCACGAGTCGCCATAGTTCTCCTCATGCGTTTACTACCCTTGTGTGCGCCGTCGGGCTCCCTGGAGATGCTCGCTGCGCTCCGCTCAGCCTCCGCCGCTGGCAGCACGCCCGCCGAGCGCAAGCGAGCACGGTGCGTTACTCGAAGTAGATGCGAACCTTCGCCTCGGAGCTATCGACATCCACCTCGAGCTCACTGAGGTCATCGACCAGCTTCTCCAGGTCTTCCAGCTTGAGGTCGCGGATGTCCATGTCAATCCCCTGCTCCTTGAGTTTCTGATTGATCTGGCTGGACGCCGCGTTGGGGATGACCGAAGCGAACTTCATACCCGCTCGCAGCAGGGCGACCGGTACGCGGACGTTGACACGCTCCTGTTTGGCACCCAGCCCTTCAGCCGGCTCGATAACGACACGGAGAAATTTGGGCTGCGGCTTGCGTGTCTGCTCCGCCACACCCACAGTTGCTCCCTCATCGACACGCTCACCCATTGTTGCCATCAGTCGCTCCGCCTCATCGACGTTTATCTTTCCCTCGGCCAGCAAGTCCAGGATTCTTCTTCTATTCTCACTCATAATATTACCCTCCAGGTTTTCTCCTATTGAAATGAAACAAATACTTTCTCAGTTTTGTTGTCGACATCCACGGTGAGTCCACGCAATGCACAGAGTACCGCCAGTAGCCGTGGTCCACCACGAAGTAGAACGACACCTGCAATTGCTGCCCACTTACCCTGACCGATACACAACATTACCAGGGCAGCCAGTAAAGCAAATGGCAGAAGTAATAAGACAGCCACAATTAGCAATAGCGTTGCCGGTATCCCGATAATGAATAGTGGTAACCAGAAACGGATGTTGTGACGCTGGTTTGTTATATGCACCCGCAGCAACATCGGCGGTATCATTTTGACATCCTCTCGATCGCCTCGTCGGCGTCGATTTCGCCACGCTCCAACTGGGCCAGTACCTCCGTCTGTGAGGACACCGGCATCGTCTCGACAAACTGGAAGTTCTCGGCGATGCGGTTGAGCCGGTTCTTCACCGTCGGGTAGCTAATGCCGAAGACCTGCTCCATCTCCTTGATGGACCCATGGCTGCGGACAAAGGCCATCACGAAGACCTGATCCTCGGCCGACAGTCGAGCGAGCGGGGGCAGGTCGAAGCTGCCTTCGATAGAAAGCTCGCTATCGACCAGGCGCACCCGCTCCACGACAATCGACGCCCCGCGCGTCAAGCGTGTCAGTTCATACCAGTCTTTAGCCATATTCGCTAACCTCCTTCTACTATATTCCTATCGGACTAGTGCATCCGGGTTGTGAGTTATCATTGTGTCCACCTCCTAGCGTAATTTTCTTTATATCCTTCTTCATTTTCTTAATTTAGAATAGCATTCGATATTAACTTTGTCAATTCTGGTCATACCGGAAGAGCACTGGTGTATAACGGTGTACGTTTGTCCGGCGGCGTCATTCTCCCTTATTCTTATCGAATCTCGCTCTTGCTTCATTATATTAATAATACACTATCTATTTCTTGATTATATCAATTGTAGAGTAGTATTAATTAATCTTTCCAGTACCAGCAGAACCGGGAGCAGGACCAGCCCCCCTTCCTGCTACGCCAGATGCCGGAACGCTGTTTGCAGATATACCTCGCTGGTGATACAATCATCCGTAATTCCCTTTAGCACCACGACATCTCGTCACAGACCACTACGGGAGGTGAGAAGAATGTCTGGAAGCGCACTTACCGGCGTCAGGGTTGTCGAGTTAGCCACGATGGTTGCCGGCCCATACTGTGGAAAGATGCTCGCCGACCTGGGTGCCGATGTCATCAAGGTAGAGTCCCCGGAAGGCGACCCTTCACGGGAGTTCGGGCCCTTTCCAACCGGCGGCCCGCACCCCGAGCGCAGCGCCATGTTCCTCTACCTCAACACCAGCAAGCGCGGGATAACCCTGAACCCTGATGTAGTTGAAGGCCTCGAAGCCCTGAAACGGCTGGTCAAATGGGCTGATATCCTGATTGATAGCTTCCCACCCGAGCGCCTGGAAGGACCTGGCATGGGCTGGGAAGCGCTGACCCAGCTAAATCCGGCCCTGATTTACACCTCGATTACACCGTATGGCCGCACCGGCCCGCGGGCAGGGGTAAAGGGAGACGAACTGACACTGATTCATGCCGGTGGATTGGGTAATCTGCTGCCGACACGCTCGGTGGACGTGGACCGGGCTCCGGTGAAGATGGGGGGTTATGCCGTCGGCTACCACGGCGGTATCACCGCTGCCCTGGCCACGATGGCAGCAGTCCTGAGCCAGAAAAAGACAGGGTGCGGTCGCCTCATTGACATTTCGCTACAGGAAGTGATTCTGGCTATGGTACGAACAGGTCTGGCCGGTAACCGTTACCAGGACAGTACCTGGGGCCGGGTCCCCGACCGACCTCCGGCGATGGGCAGAATGAAGACCAGGGACGGTTACATAGTGGCCGGTACCCCGGAAGACCACCACTTCAGGGCTTTTCGCGAGCTGATGGGGAACCCGGAATGGCTTGCCGGTAAGCAGTGGGAATCTCTGGCCTACAGGGCGCACCACCTGATGGAGGTTACCGACAAGATTGACGAGTGGGTACTGCATCAGAACAAGGACGAACTGCATCACCGCGGCGCCAAAATGGGCATCGCCATGGGGCCGCTCAACTCCGCCGAAGACCTCATGAAGGACGAGCAATACACAGCCCGGGACTACTTTGTCGAGGTGGAACATCCCGAGGCCGGCAGACACCGTTACGCCGGCTGGCCGTACCGGATGACGGCAACATCGCCGCGTGTCCAGCGGCCGGCGCCCCTGCTGGGAGAGCACAACGGGGAGATATACGGCAGCCTGCTGGAGTACTCGCCCGAGCAATACGAGCTTCTCCAGCGCGCCGGTGCGGTATAACGACGAGAGAGAAAGGACGGTAGTAAGATGCTTCCGCTGGAAGGAATAAGAGTAGCCGACTTCAGTTGGGTATGGGCCGGACCCTACTGTGCCATGATGCTGGCGGCCCTCGGTGCCGAGGTAATAAAGATAGAAGGCCACAGGCGGACCGACCTCATGCGTCATATTGTCAACTGGCCTCTGCCGGACCCGGCGCCAACCGTGGTGCCACCCAACCAGGGGATGGCCCTCAACTCGGTCAACCAGAACAAGAAGAGCTTCACCCTGGACCTCAGCCGACCGGAAGGCGTGGCACTGGCCAGACGGCTGGTGGCGGTCAGTGATATCGCTGTCGATAACATGCGGGCCGGCGCAATGACGAAGATGGGCCTCGACTACGAAGAGCTGTGCAAAGTACGCCCGGACATCATAGTCCTTTCCATGTCCAGCCGGGGACAGGAAGGCCCGCAGAAGGACTACGCGGGATACGCCACCATCCATCACGCTATTGGTGGCGGCGCCTATATAACGGGCTATCCCGACGACGACCCCTGCCACAGCACCGGCGATGTCGACCTGATGAATGGTACCAACGCGGCCTTTTCCGTCCTGGCCGCTCTGTACCACCGGATGGAGACCGGAGAGGGACAGTTCATCGATTACTCGCAGTGCGAAGGCGTTACATCCATCATCGGTGAGCTTCTGCTTGGCTACGAGATGAACGGGCAGGTTCCGGAGAGGATGGGTAATGCTCACCCCCGGTACGCGCCGCACAACGTCTACCGGTGCTGGGGAGTGGACCGATGGCTCGCCCTCGAGGCTCACTCCGACGATGAGTTTGCCGTTCTGACCAAGGTCATCGGCCAGCCGAAACTGTCCAGGGACCCCCGTTTTTCCGACATGGTCTCGCGCAAGAAGAACGAGAAGGAGCTGGACCAGCTTATCGAAGCATGGACCAGAGCGCGCGACCGCGACTGGATGGTCGCGGAATTCTGCGAGGCTAATCTTGCCGCGGCGCCCTCTCGCAATGCCAGGGACCTTTATGCAGACCCGCACCTGCGGGCCCGCGGGGCCTTCCTGAAGGTAGACCACCCCGAGCTGGGTGAGCTGGAGTTGGTGGGAGCACCCTGGAAGATGAGTGATGCGGAGATGCCGGCACGTCATGCCCCGCTGCTTGGTGAGCACAACGAATACGTGCTGAGGGAATTACTCGGTCTTAGCGAGACCGAGGTGAGCGAACTCCGCCAGAACGACATCATCCTGTAACGAATAGGATTTACGCAGAGTCAGCTTTATTCCCTGGCACCGCGCAGGAACGGTGTGCACACCACGACAATCCCCGCCAGAGCGATGCTGATGATTCTGAAGCTGGCGTAGAAGCCAAGTCGGTCAATAAGGTTGCCCATCACCGGCGTCAGCAGACCGGCGACTTCCGCACCTGCGAAGTAGTACACGCCCAGTACCGTGGAGCGACGGCGTTCCGGCGTATTCCCGGCGATATAGGCCTCGGAGGCGGGCATGCGGGCATTGCTTACCAGGCCGATAGCCACCATTACGGCAACAAGCGCCGGTACGTCCGGCGCCACGCCCAGCAGATAGATGAGGGGTATAGTGGTGAAACTCACCACCAGCAGTACCGGTATCCTGCCGAGGCGGTCGGAAAGATACCCGCCCATAGGCGCGGCAAACAGTCCTACTGCGGGCGTGATGGCGACCAGAATGGCGGCCGTCGCCTCGGGAACACCGAAGTGGTCTACCGCGTACAGGGAGAGATAGGCCGCCACCGATTGGGTCATCGTTCCGGTAGCAACGCTCATGATTATGAACGGTGCCAGTTTCCGCCATCGTACGCTGTCCGGACCGGTGGAAGCCTCCATACCGGTTGTCTGCTTCTCTTTCTCCCTGGCATACATCCTCCGGCCGAGAAGAACATATATCGCTATCCCGAGGACAATCGCAGGAACCGCCAGCGTGATATAGGCACCTCGCCAGCCCCAGACGGCAGCTATCGGCGCAACGAGCAACGGCACCACCCAGAAACTGCTACTGCCGCCAACAAGGTGGAGCCCCAAAGCCCGCCCCCGCCGCTCCGGTGCGATAGATGAGGAGATTGCCGCTGCTGAAGCGGGGTGATAGCCGCCCCCCAGCACAGCCGCCAGAACCAGAAAGATAATCAGGGTCAGGTAGCTCTGCGAAAGGCCGATGAACAGGCCAGCCAGGGCTACCCCCGATATACCTGCGGTAACGACTATCCTCGGCCCGATACGGTCGGCCAGCCAGCCGGAGGGCAACTGGCTAATACCGCCGGTTATCGCGAAGGCGGACAGCACCACACCCACCTCTGTGTAGCTGAGGCCAAGATCGGTACGTATCATCGGCATCAGCGGTCGCAGCATTGCGCCGACGATATGGTGGCCGAAGTGTGCCAGGATAAACAGTGGCAGCATTCCGGAGAAGAGCAGTCGGAAGTCCGGTCTTCTGATAGCAGTTCCTTTCCCGGTGTTCTCGCAGGGCCGGCAGCCCAGTGGGTAATCCTGGGATGGTCTGTCCTGCACAGCAGGCATTCCTGCTCGGCAGGTATTCCTGCCGCGTAGACCACAGATGAGTCTCATTGTAGCAAGCCACCGTACCACTGGCAAGCACGCGTCAGGTCGATAGACCGGGGCAGCACGGTCTCCCGCCCATCCGGTGTGAGTTTACAGGGGAGGATTCTGGTGGTATACTCTGGGACTATAGTCCACAGCCCCTCTACCCGCCAACCACGTTCTACTCTACCCAGCCTGTGCACAGCCTGCGGGGAGTATAGCCAGGATGGGAAGACCGGGCAAGAAGGAGGTACTGGAGAATGGCTCAGGCTCTTGAGGGTATCAAGGTTGTTGATGTATCGCAGGTAGCCGCCGTACCGATAGCGGCCCGGCACCTGGCCGACTTCGGAGCGGATGTGCTCCACATCGAGAACCCCACCACCGGCGATTCCTGGCGGGTGTATCAGGCCGGTCAGGGTACCGGCAGGGCGGGTGTCCCCTCCGATATCAATTACAACTGGGAGAACTACAACCGCAATAAAAGAAGTGTCACCGTTGATATTACCCAGGAGGCAGGCCAGAAGGTCACCTATAAGTTCGTGGAGCAGGCAGACGTTTTCCTGACTAACCTGAGGCCTTATGAACTGGAGCGGTACAACATGCAGTATGATATCCTGAAACAGATCAACCCCCGCATCATCTTCGGCGCCCTGACCGGTTTCGGCAAGAAGGGTCCGGAAAAAGATGCCCCCGCCTACGACGCCACCGCCTTCTGGGTCAGGTCGGGAATCCCCTACATGTTCACCAAGCCGGGAATGCCGAACACCGGTTTCCGGCCAGCCTTCGGGGATAACCTTGCCGGACTGGCCATAGCCTTCGGGGTAATGGTTGCGCTACACGTCCGGGAGAAGACCGGGGTCGGGCAGGAACTGGACGTAGCCCTGTTTCACGCCGGAATGTACCAACTCGGTTTTGACATTGCGGGGGCTCTGGCCACGGGACTGGACTACGCAGACTGGAGAGAGGAGCCACCACCGGAAGCCGTCGCCAGGGTCGAGGAAGCCCTGGTCCCGGTAACTGCCTTCTACCGGAGTAAGGTCGTCAACCCCCTAGCAGGAAGGTACATAACCAGGGATAAGAGAATGATTGTATTTGTCGTCCTGCAACCGGACCGCTACTGGGCGAAGTTCTGCCGGGCCATAGAGCGTGAAGACCTGATTGACGACCCCAGGTTCAATTCATACGAGGCGAGAATGGAGAACTGCCAGCTCCTTTATCCTGTTTTCGACGATATCTTCAAGACCAGGACACTTGAAGAATGGAAACCGCTTCTGGAGGGGATACCCTACGCTCCGTACCAGAGTCTCCACGAAGCCATCAATGACCCCCAGGCGAGAGCCAACGACTTCTTTGTTGCCTATGACCACCCCACGTACGGTCGCATAGAGGGAGTAGCCAACCCGGTGCAGCTCAGCGAGACGCCACCAACAGTGAGGATGCCTGCACCGGAGTTCGGCCAGCATACCGAAGAGGTCCTCCTCGAATACGGATATACCTGGGAGGACATTGCCAGGTTCAAGGAGCAGGGCGTGGTGGCCTAGCAGGGTGATGAAAAACCCTTTCGACCAACCCGTCTGGGCCACACGGGATAGGGCGTACACTAGTGTGAAGGTTCTATTGAGTGGAAGACGAATCAAGGGGGACACCCCCTTGCACCCCCGTTCCAGAGGGGGCGCCCCTCAGAAGGGGCGGGACCCCTCTGGACTCCCCAAAACGGTGTGAAGGACAATTTCAGGCAAGGTTCATTCGCACCTAAGGGAGTGTTGCACTATTCTGGTAAGAGTCTGGGAAAGTGACTACAAGCGGAGTGTAAAAGGGGCTACGCCCCTTTTACAGCAGCCTGCTGGGTGCCCTGATACCGCAGCAGAGACGGGAAAGAGAGCAACCCGGGCGATGCACCGGGAAAAGACTTACAATAAGATAAATAATGTCATTACGAAGGAGACCCATGCCGGAGACACTGGACCACGGTAAGTCCGAGTCCGCCAGTGGACAGAATGGTGCCCGGGTATCCATCGTCCGGGCCGATGATTATGACCTGCCACGTCTGGTTCCAATGGTACAGAGAAGCATCGAGCTGATTGGTGGACTGGAGACGATAATCAAGCCCGGTGACCGTGTCTTTGTGAAGATAAACCACCTGCCGCCGCCATCACCTCCTGAGCGGGGTATCGTCACCCACCCGGTATTCGCCGAGGCCGTCCTGGAACTACTCAAGAAAGCAGGGGCCGAAATCACCGTGGGCGACGAGATAGAGACGGCACCGGTCGACGGATTCAGCACTTCCGGCTTCCGCCAGATGTGCCAGCGTGCCGGTG
The DNA here is from genome assembly GCA_035529395.1 of Dehalococcoidales bacterium. NCBI lineage: Bacteria > Bacillati > Chloroflexota > Dehalococcoidia > Dehalococcoidales > Dehalococcoidales bacterium. The sequence goes on from DATKWT010000153.1 coordinate 14,148, forward strand.
TCAGGCTGATAAACCTGCGGGAAGAGGGATTCGTCGCCAGGGAGTGCCACGGCCTTCTCCTGAAGGAAGTCTATTTATCCAGGGCGGCCCTGGAAGCCGATGTAATCGTCAACCTTCCCAAGCTGAAGACGCACTCGCTGACCGTATTCACCGGGAGCATCAAGAACATGTACGGTACCATCCCCGGCAGCCTCCGCCGAAGACTCCACGGCGAGTATCCGGATAGCGAGGACTTCTCCCGGATGCTGACGGATATCTTCTCTGTTATCCGGCCGCAACTGACACTGATGGATGGCATCGTTGCTATGGAAGGAGAAGGCCCCTCAGCAGGCAGTGTCCGGAAGCTGGGCGTCATCCTGGCCAGCCGTGATGCGGTGGCCGTGGATGCGGTAGCTGCCGGAATCATCGGTATGGACCCGATGGATATCGCTACCACCCGCTATGCCCACGAGTGCGGTCTGGGAGTGGGTATTTTGGACAGCATAGAAGTAGTCGGGGAAAGCATCGAGAGTGTCGCCACCAGTGACTTCCGGCTCCCCGCCAGTGCCAATAGAGCACTCCTCAGGAAGATACCCGCTCCTCTATCCAGGTTCGCGGTAGGCCAGCTCACCGTTAGACCAAAAGTGGTGGAGCAGCAGTGTACGGCGTGCGCCGAGTGCGTCAGGGCGTGCCCTACCGGGGCAATCACTATCCACGGCAAGAGCGCCGGCGTTACCGGCGTCGCCAGCATCAATCGCGCCATCTGCATAGAGTGTATGTGCTGTCACGAGGTCTGCCGCTTCAACGCAATCGTCACCGGACGCACGGTCATCGGCAGCGCGGTCAGCCTTGCTGCCGACGCCGTGAGGAAGCTGCTCGGAAAATGACAATTTATCTCGTGACCTTCAGTCACGAGATAAGCATTTACTTCTTGCCCGCTATCTTGTCCAGCTCGGGTATCGCCCAGGCAAGGTCCAGTTCCGCCAGCTTGGCAGCGGTAGGCGACGCTGTCTCAGCATCCCATCCAGCCATACCGTAGTAGCTCTTGATAGCCTCCTGGAATGCTTCCCTGTCCAGTCCCTTACCCTGCCGGGGTCCGCTGCTAACACCTGTGTACAGGCGCTCCGGCACGAAGTCATCCTTCGCAGTGAAACCCTCTCTGGCGTTAAAGAGCCGGGCCAGGGCCAGGGCACGTTCGCCGACCTTCTCCAGCTCCCAGGCATTGGTATTCCAACCGGTGACCGCACTGACAAGCTCAGCCATCCTGTTGGGGTCATACGGCAAGAACATACAGGCAATGGCACAATTCTTGAAATGCTGCCAGTTGACCAGGTACCAGAAGGAGCGGACTTTGGACAGACCGAGGTCATGCGGGTCGAGTGGTTCTTGAATGCCAAAGGCTAACATGGTTGGGTTGACACGCATCCACTCAGGGTCATGGATGTTGTGCATGTGGTCTGCCCCGGTGGGTGAGACAGCGTAGCCTATCCCGAGTCCGACCTTGCCCCTGGGGTCGTGCATCGGCAACTCCTGCCCTTTGATATGCATGGCGTACTGGCTGGCGCCTCCACCTATCTTCTCCGCGGCACGCTTGGCACCCTCTGCCAGTATATCACCCAGCCCTTCACGCCGCCCTATCATCTCCACCATCTTCATCATCGCTTCGGCGTTGCCGAACCTCAATTCGATACCGCCGGTGTCCTTCTCGGTCAGGATACCGTTCTCAAAACATTCCATAGCAAATGCAATAGTCGTACCGGTGCCGATGGTGTCCAGTCCCAGGGCATTGCAGGTCTGGTTGCCGTGAGCAATAGCCTTGAGGTCGTCTATCCCGCAGAGCGAACCGAGGGAGCCGATGGTCTCGTATTCCGGCCCACCATAGACGCGCTCTACATTGTACGGCGGTCCAACTTCAACAACGCGTTTGCAATTGACGGGACAGGCGGAGCAGTTGTCGGTGTCCACCAGAATAGTTTCCGCCATTGCCTGTCCGCTGATTTTCTCAAAGCCGTCGAACTGCCCTTCCTGGAAGTTCTTCGTGGGCAGTATCCCCATGGCGTTCAGTCCACCAACTCCTCCAGCGGTACCGTAGGACTTGAACCCCCCCATGAACCGCTTGACGACATCGGCGGTAGCGCCGGCAATCTCGCGGACCTTCTCCTGGTTGGCCACCTTCAGGGGATTGCTCCCACGTACGGCGATGGCCTTCAGCATCTTGGAGCCCATGACAGCGCCCAGCCCACAGCGTCCGTAGTAGCGGTTGATGTCGTTGGCGATAGCGGCCACCCGCACCAGCTTCTCACCAGCCGGACCTATCTGCGCGACACGTACTCTCTTGTCGCCCAGTTCCTCCTTGAGCTGGCTGTCCACCTCGGCGGTAGTCTTGCCCCAGAGGTGAGCGGCGTCCCGAATCTCCACCTGGTCGTCCTTAATCCAGAGGTACACGGGTTTGTCCGCCTTACCTTCAACTATGATGGCATCCCATCCGGCGCGTTTCAGCTCTGCCGGCCAGAACCCGCCTGACTGGGCATCCCCCCAGCCACCGGTGAGGGGAGACTTGGCACCAACTCCGCTACGGCCGCATCCCGCGGCAGGAACACCGGAAAGCACCCCTGCCGAAAACACCAGTTTGTTCTCCGGTCCCAGGGGGTCGATACCCGGTTTCAGTTCCTTGAGCAGGTAATAGCCAATCAGGGCAGTCCCACCGAAGTACTCCCGGTAGAACCTGCCCTCAGGCTCTTCGATGGTGGTCTTCTTATCAGTAAGGTTCACTCTCAGGATTTTACCAGTATATCCGCCGGGTGATTCTTCAGTCATGAATCATATCTCCTTAGCGTATTTGTTGATGCATTTTATATCATTAGCCGTTAGTAAAGCAATACTAACCCTCCGTTCATCGCCAACAAATGAGCACAGTAAGCCGTCAGTCCCCGATGCTCAATATCCTGTAACGCAGCTTACCTGCCGGCACTGTCACCTCTATCTCATCGCCCGCCGCACGTCCGACTACGGCTTTTCCTATCGGGGAAACGTTGGAAATCTTGCCGGCGGCAGGGTCTACCTCATTGGAACTCACCAGAGTGTAACTGACCTCTTCTCCCGACGCCAGGTCCTGCAAGACTACATCATCGCCAATGCCAATCCTGTGCCTGCTCTCTCGCTCCTTATCCATGATTACGGCCGCAGCCAGGACTCCCTCAAGTTCCAGGATTCTCCCTTCCAGGTAACCACGCTGCTCCTTAGCTGCATCCAACGGAGCATTCTCTTTGAAGTCTTTATCCGCGGCTGCACTACGGATATCTTCAATCAACTGCGGGCGTTTATCCAGCAGTACTGTCAGTTCGACCTTCAGTTCGTCGTATCGCTGCTGTGTCAGGAGAACAGACTCGCGCTCTCTGGACGCTGACACGGCCTTATTCTTTGCCTTGCGTGCCTTGAGATGGACCGCCAGATTAAGTCGACTCCACCCTTGCTTCCTGGCGTGAGCCAGAAAACCCCGTATCAACTCAAGCTTCCGCGCATAGTCCGTGTCCGACTGAGACAACTGCTCGGCGTAGTTCGCCACCTGCGGAGGAGACATCCCGGTTAACGCCTGTTCCGTTCCGTACCAACGGACAAACCGGTAGATTTCATGCTGGCTGGCCTCTCTCTCCCCATCCGGCAGGCCAGCCAGAAAGCGGCGCGCAGCCTCACCAAGTCGGACATTCTCATTACCGCCGGTCATTTTAATACTTCCTCCTGTACAATCCTGTAGTCATTCCCGTCACCCGCGGCATCATTAACCGGATTACCTTCACCTTCGTCCGGCGGGCTACTCCCGACCGGGCATACGGTCCTTGAGGCGTGCCGGTAGTTTCATCGACCCGATGACCTTGCGAAAGACCTCGTAGCTGATTACGCGGGACACAGCACCCCCGTGCCAGTCAAAGGACAGGTCCTTCGCGTTGAGCAGGGATTCAAGGATGCCGGACGACTCCATTATATCAAAAAGCCGGTCAATCTGCCGGTCACTGAAGCGCTCGTAGACCCTCCGGGCCCAGTAGCCTGTCCTCAACTCCGACCCGAGTCTCTGCTTCCATTCCCGCTGGTAACCAGCCAGGTTCCTGGCCGAGAGGTTATCTGCGGACAGAGCGCGGTGCAGGTGTTCCGCCGCGATGTTGGCGCAGAGTAACCCGTAGTAGACACCGCCGCCGGTGATGGGTTTCACCTGTCCGGCAGCAGTACCGACAACCAGCAGCCTGTCACCGTAGGTCTTCGCTAATGGCTTCAGGGAAATCCCTCCGTGCAGCACCTCGACATCAGCCGAAGCTATCTTCCCACTGTCAGCCAGGAACGAGAGCAGTTTTCTGAGATAGACCTCGGGAGTCCGCCGCGAAAGCAGCCCGGCAAGTCCCATGCCGGAGGCAGTCGGCACCATCCAGGCAAAGAAAGAAGGGGCTACTTCCCGGCCCAGGTATAATTCTATTTCCTCAACTCCGGGCGCACTGACCTCTGCCTGTACCCCGGCAACGAAATCGCCAGTCCTGCCCAGGCCGAGTCGCTCGGTCAGGCCGGGTCTGAAGCCCGTAGCGATAACTGCCGCCCTGGCTTCAAGATAGACCGGACTACTACCGCGAACCGCCTTAATCCTGACCCGGTCGTCGGCAACCTCGATATCCCTTACGAGAGCCCCTACCTCGTAATGAGCGCCCCTTCCCTGAGCCCTGCTAATCATGGAGACATTGAGCGACACTCTATCGACAATGGCAGCCTGAGGTTCCGGCCGCCACAGCTTTAGCGGTTTGCCCGACGGCGAGAACACCCGGGCGCCCTTCACCCATCGCATGATGATGTCTTCCCCGATGGCAAAGGATGTGACGCACTCACGGCCAATAATCCCGGTACAGCAGACGGGTTCCGTCAGGCTGCGCTTGCCTTCCACGACCACCACGTTATGACCCATCGCAGCCAGTCTACCGGCAGTGTGGCTCCCGACCACTCCGGCACCGATTACGGCAACATCGTACAACTATACCCTCCCGGCAAATAAAGGACCTGACTACTAGCTTACCATGATTTACCCGTCCGGGTGAACATGATTCAACGCCAGGACAGTGGAAACTGCGGCCGGTCAGGAGTACATTTCCCAGCCAAATATAGGACTACAAATAGAGTAAGAGCGTATTTGGCCAGGTAGAAGGCGGAATGTAGTGAGGGGAATCGAGAGGGATGTGGCGGTCGTTCCGTTGCGATTAATGCGAACTAGGGCTGAAGTCTGTCGAGTATAATGAGGCCGGGGATAGATAAGAGTATCGCCAGCACCAGCAGTACCAGTACCAGAGCCAGAGCTGATATCTCGCGTTTACCGGAGACCTTAGCTCCTGCCGGGAACGGGTTGGGCTGGCTGTCCGGCTCTGGTTCCGGACGACTGATGACGGAGTCGGCCTGGCGACCGGATTCTTTTTCTAACAGTGCTGATGTTTGTCCCTTCATCCTATCTTAAGTATAAGGACTGATGCACGTCCGAACAATGACGATTTAGTACCCCGCGTCTTTAGTACGAAGGTCATGCCCATTCCGTGCCTGTGCCATACCTCAGTCGGGGACACCTTAGCGGATATCTCCGCTTCACCAGGGCCTCTGTCAGCTAGCGCAAGCGACCGCTGAGCCACAGCCAGAGGACAACCGCCGCCATCACCCCAAGGCCGATGATGCCGGTACCGCCACCGAGGAGGGGGTCGATGTCAGCGAAGAGGAAAGAGGGGAAGTAGGCCAGGAGTTGGGCGTT
>DATKWT010000154.1 GCA_035529395.1 Dehalococcoidales bacterium
ATTTCGTACCACAGGACCAGGGTGCGGATGATGCCGTAGACAGTGATGCTGATGTGGCTACAGGAAAGACAGCAACATTCACCCTTGCCGCGGGCGAAGCCAATACCACCATTGACGCCGGCCTCAGTCCCGATGAAGGCGCCAGCATCAGTGATTTTGTCTGGGTGGATACCAATCAGAACGGTATACAGGATGCAAGCGAGCCCGGTCTAGCTGGTGTTACGGTAAACCTTTATGACGGCGCGGGTAATTTGCTGGCAACTGCCACCACCGACGCCAGCGGCTTTTACAGCTTCACGGATTTGTACCCGGGCGATTACTACGTTGAATTTGTAGCGCCGGCAGGCTATAACTTCACACCACAGAACCAGGGTGTAGATGATACCCTGGATAGTGATGCTGATGTGACGACAGGACAGACAGTAGTTTTCACAATCTCCAGTGGAGAATCCAACACTACTATTGACGCCGGTCTCTATCAACCCGGTAGCGTCAGTGACTTTGTCTGGGAGGATGCCAATCAGAATGGCATCCAGGATGCAGGTGAGGCTGGCCTGGCTGGTGTTACGGTAAATCTTTATGACAGCGCGGATAATCTGATAGCAACTACCACGACCGACGCCAGCGGCTTTTACAGCTTCACGGGTTTAGCTCCGGGCGATTACTACGTTGAATTTGTAGCACCAGCAGGCTATAGCTTAACACCACAGGACCAGGGTGTAGATGATACCACAGATAGTGATGCTAATGTGACTACTGGACAGACAGCAATTTTCACAATTACCAGTGGAGAATCCAATATCACTATTGATGCCGGTCTCTATCAGCCTACTCAACCCCCTGTAGTTCCTACCGTGACTTTCTGGGGCTTTATAACAGCGACCCTGCTGATGGCGATACTGATTCCTGTGTTCCTGAGCAGACGTAATAAGTTGAGTAAGACAATATTGGAATAACGTATGGCCATACAAGGAGTAGCAGTATAAAAGTGTTAGATGGAAATTGAAAGGTTCCTGACCTGCCACAACGGTGCTCTAATAATTTTAGTGATGATTTTCTCAATGTATCCGGCACCATTATTAGCGAGCAAGGGGATTGATTATACGTCTTTTCAAGGCTCCGTGACCTCCTTCCCGGATACTGGACAGCCGGAAATGTTAGTAATCCGGTAAAGTAAACGGGAATGTTTTCAGGAACAAGAAACACTACACGGATAATCATATAGCCTTTGAGTTCCATCAGGCAAGGATGGGTACGCCGGTCCGGGAAGAGATCCTGAAGAGTCGCCTTCTTGTGTCATCTTTACGGGTTTGCCAGAGTCCTTATACCATAGAGGTGTAATCCCTCATTCTGCCGAATGCTCTGTGACAGACACGTAGATAAGAGGCCCTCCGTCTATGCCATGCCCTCCATGTTCATCGAGGTTGACGTATCTGCAGACCTCAATGGCCCAGTTACCGATCTTGATCGACCTGTGACAACAGCACGTATGATTTCAACTTCAGCATACGCGCGGATATCACGAGACCGACGAGAGGCAACTAACCGGATTCCGTAACATGAAGCAACAGCATACGAGGCTTAACGAGGTTGAAATTAACTTGTCCGAATTTTACAATGGGTTCAGAAAAACCTGATCAATTGCACATTCGATGACAAGCGGCTGGCTTTGGAGATACTCAATATTAGAGTGACCATTACCTGTGATCAGGTGGAGATTACAGGCACAATCCCTATAGATATCACCACGACCTCGTCATCACACGGTTTACCTACCATTGAACGAACATAGGCATGACGACGTGGGTATAGTTGTCCACGCCAACGGGCCGGATTACGCCGGGGCTCGAGGGATTGGTTGTCTCCAGCACCACCTGCTTTTCGCGGAGAACAGTGAGTACGTCTATGATATACTTCCCGTTGAAGGCAATCTTCGCTTCTTCACCATCAACAGTAGCATCAATCTCACCGACATCGTCACCTAATTCCTCAGACCGGGCAGAAATGGTAATCTTGCCCGTGGTTAGCTCACCACTCCCCGGTGTCGCCACCAGTCGAACAATCCCGCTGCCATCGCGGGCGAATATCGAAGCGGTCTTCGTTGCCCGGAGGAACTCGGCAACATCCACGACTACTTTGGTATTGCTGCTCTGGGGTATTAGCTGGCTGTACTGTGGGAATGTTCCCTGGACAAGCTGGGAGACCAGCTCCGTGTTCTTCATGTGGAACAGTATCTGGCTCTTGTTGGGATTCACCGTTATGTCAATAACTTCTTCGTCATCACCCATCAGCCTGTTGACCTCGGCCAGGGTCCGCCCCGGGATAATAACCTCGGTCTTTTCACTAACGGGAGTAGCCAGGGGCAGCTTGTATACCGCCAGCCGGAAACCGTCGGCGGCGGCCAGTGTCAACACGTCACCCTCAAACATGGCATCAACGCCGGTGAGCACCGGACGCGATTCCTCCGTAGCCACCGCGAAGACAACCTGGGTTATACCCTGGCGAAGGTGGTCTACCTCCACCCTGGTATTGATTCCTTCACTGACTTTGGGTATCGGCGGGAAGTCCTTAGCATCAACCCCGCTGATTCGGGCTTCAAAGCGCGCGCAGGTCACCTCAAGGGTCTTTGAGCTTGTTGGAAGGTTCAGGTCTACCTTATCGCTGGGCAGCGAACCGACAAACTCGGTGAGCAGCCGGGCCGGTACCGTAATATCCCCTTCCTCTTCGACCTTGGCTCCAATCCAGTGGCTGATGGCCATTTCCAGATTGGTAGCAACCAGCTTCAAGCGAGACTCATCAGTAGCCAGAAGCACATTATTGGTTATCGGCAGGGTTGTCCTGGCAGCAACCGCTCTCCCGACAACACCAAGCCCACGGTTCAGATTCTCCTGAAGACATGATAGTTTCATGATTTACCCCCGAACTCATAATGCAACGTGTAATCAAGTAGTATATACCAATAGCGCCAGATACTCAATAGTCTGTTGCGCCCTTTCTCAGTGCCCGGACTCCGGCCCGCTGAATCAGTGACCCTCCGTCCATCCGGCCAGCACACGACAAGCTTCCCTGGCGGCTCGCCCCCGGTGGCTGATACGGTTCTTCGTTTCCAGGGGCAGTTCGGCCATCGTCATATCCAGTTCGGGAAGGTAGAAAACAGGGTCATAACCAAAGCCGCTCTCACCCTGCGGTTTGATCATTATCAATCCATCGCACTCCCCGGAGCACAACTCTATTCTACCATCAGGTGAAGCCAGGGCGATAACACAGCGGAAATGTGCCGTTCGCTCCGTCCAAGGCACATCTTTCATTCGTGACAGTAAGTAACTTACCCTGTCTCCGTCCGAAGCGTTTTCCCCGGCATAGCGCGCAGAGAGGGGGCCGGGTTCCCCATCCAGAGCATCGACCTCCAGTCCGGAATCATCCGCCAGTGCCAGCAGTCCGCTCTCGTTCGCCATGACGGTCGCCTTCAGTCTGGCATTCTCCTCCAGGGTGCTGCCCACCTCATCGACCACGGTGATAATTCCCTGTTCCGCCAGGGTAACTACCTGGAAAGGAAGCTCCCGGAGCAGATTTCTGTACTCATTTACCTTACCATTATTGTTCGTCGCCAGGAGCAGTTTAACCATGCCCTTGAACCCCAGCAACCGGGATAACCACTCTTACGAGTCCTTCGGGATGTCGATGAACCGACCGCCAATCTTCTCCATTACCTGCGGCATGGTGGTATACTCCATCTCATCCAGGGGCAAGCGGTGCGGCTCAAACGGACCGTGCTGCCGCATGTAGTCAGCGATATCACTGGCACGCTGTCGAGCATTGTCATAGGACTTATCGGCAAACATGTCACGCGGTCCAACGAGCTTGCCATCGCTTAGCTGAAAACCGGCAGCAACCACTCTGGGGGGGCCGTCAAACCGGGTCGGTGTGCTATCCGGGATGGAGACCGGCATCATGGGGCCATAGTGCGAGCCCCGCATCCAGCCCTCCACCAGGAGCGGGAATGCGAACGGCTCCAGGACCTCCCCTACCGCGGGGAACTCACCCTGGGAGCGGACAATACATACCGGGTCATCCTTACCCACGTATCGACCGGCAATATAGGCAAGGTGCTGTGTTGAAGAGGCGGATGCTATCTCGTTGGTCCGCCGGTTACGCACTGACTTCACCATGTAGCGTGATGTCGCCCCGATAAGGACCAGCAGGTCGTAAATCTCATCGGGCGCATTCAGTATTATCTTCTTACCTTCTTTGATGTCGTGTACCTCAAAGCTGAAACCGTCATGCATGTTGTCGGCAATCACCAGGCCGACAGTGTTGAAAGGGTCGGCGAATATCTTGTATAGCGGTAGATTCCATGCCCCGGACGATGTCTTATCCGCCATAAAGATGATGACCGTCTCCGCTCCTCGCTCTTCGAACTCCATCTCGGCGACACCCGGCCCCATACCCCGGACATTGCCAGAAAAAGCATCGGCCAGCAGGTCCTGCCCTGCGCCGTGCAGCTTCAGTGTTTTGGCTACTTCGGTGCAGTCAACAAAGGTGTCCCAGGCCAGTTTATGGATTATTTCGTTATCTTCTCCCTGCTGATGGGTCATGATAAGCTGTAGGTCATCCCCGCACTTGGTCACATGGTAGTCGACCAGCAGACCATCGCTCTTGGGCTTGACCAGGCATTCAGCAGCCCTGGACAGAAGGTCCGGATGAGATTCAGAGTGCCCCACGTAGCCACCGACGTCTGCCTTGATAACACTCAGAGTAATGCGCATCGATATTCTCCTTTCGTGGTGTCCGGCTAGTATTCGATTCCCTTGCGCGCTACGATTCCTTTTTCGTAGGGATGCTTGATATTGAGCATCTCGGTAACCAGGTCGGCCACCCTGACTATCTCTTTGTCAGCACCGCGGCCGGTGAGAATCAGCTCAACGTTTCCTGGTTTATCTTCAATCAACCGAAGCACTTCGTCCAGTTCAACCAGCTTCCAGGTTACGGCCACATTCACCTCGTCGAGTACCACCAGTTCGTAGTCGCCGCTGAGCATCGCCCCGCGTGCTGTCTTTAACGCCTGTGCCGCCTGCTCCCTGTCTTCTGGACCGGGATTGTCGGGGTCCACGAAAGCTCTTGTGCCGAACCTGGCAACGCTGACATTCTGCAGTCCGGAAAGCATTTCCCACTCACCGGAAGGGTGACCCGCTTTCATAAAGGCTACGATGAAGACCCTCAACCCGTTGCCCAGGGCACGCACCACCGTCCCAATTGCTGCCGATGTCTTCCCCCTACCCTCTCCCGTGAAGACCTGGACAAGACCCTTATCGAAGGATTCTGCTGAGGTCATATCGGACGGTAACGCCTTTCCTGCCACCGGGACCATTGTGGACAATATTATAAGTAGTATAAATAAGTGGTATGAGGTAACGGAAGTTTAGCAAGTTACGCCTGCTATGTCAAGATAATATGGTGCAGTTGAAAGACCTTGACAGTGCAGGCGTAAGAGTTCTATCATTGAATAGCCTGGAGGCACAAACGTAGCGAACATGTGCTCAAGTACTGGAATCAGAATATTACTGGCTGTGGCGTATTGGATACTCACCAGATTCTTATATCTGACCCCGATTGCCGTGTCTGCCAGTGGTATCCTGAAGGACATCCCCGACTGGACGAGTATCCGGCATTACCCTGATGAAACCTGGCAAGCGGCTAGATGAATGGAGGTCCCGTGGCTGAGCAATCGCCGGAAGAATTCGTTATTGATATTCTTTCTTCTCACGTTAACAGTCCGGGCCAGCTCCTGCCAATTCTACTGGACGTCCAGCATAAAGTCGGCTATCTGCCCGAGGGGGGAATACAGGCCATAGCGGAGTTCCTCGTTATCGACGTTGGTGAGATATACTCGGTGGCCTCTTTCTACTCCCAGTTCCGGTTAACACCCATCGGCAAATACCACGTCCAGGTCTGCCGGGGTACCGCCTGTCATATTCGCGGAGCACCACGGATTCTGGAGGAATTGGAAAACCAGACTGGCATTTCCGAAGGCGAGACATCGTCCGACATGAAATACACCCTGGAGACTGTGGCATGCATGGGGTGCTGTGCGCTGGCCCCGGCCATCAAGGTTAACAACAATGTGCACGGGGAACTGACCACCAGAAAAGCGGATGAGGTTATGCACAGCCTGCCCGAAGAGGAGACGGATGACAGCTAAGCAGCGGACCGTCAACGTCTGCCAGGGTACGGGCTGTATTTCGGCCGGAGCCGAACAGATACTCTCTCTGCTGAGGGCTGAGATAACCGAGCTCAATCTGAGCGATAGTGTCCTGGTAAGAGGTACCGGCTGCCACGGCCTTTGCCAGGCTGCTCCCCTCGTTGCTATCGAACCTGATGGCATCCTCTACGCAAAAGTCAGCCCTGACGACATCACCGATATCGCCCGGTCGCTACTGCCTGATGGGAAGCCCGTTGAGCGTCTCTTCTACTACGACACGGTCATCGCCCGACCCCTGGCCTTCTTCAGGGACATTCCCTTCTATTACAAGCAGCAGCGCTTTGTTCTGCGTAACCTGGGCAATATCGACCCTGACAGCATCGATGATTTCGTGAGTGCCGGCGGCTACGGAGCGGCACGAAAAGCCATCACCGGGATGACACCCGAAGACATTATCGAGGAGGTTAAGTCCTCCGGGCTCCGCGGCCTTGGTGGCGCCGGATTCCCCGCGGGAAGGAAGTGGGAGACCTGCCGGGTGGAAATGGCGGAGCAGAAATACGTCATCTGCAACGCCGATGAGGGTGACCCCGGTGCTTTCCAGGACTGCGCCGTCATGGAAGGTGACCCCCACTCGATACTGGAAGGAATGATTATTGCCGGTTATGCCGTCGGTTCCGATACCGGTTATATATTCGTGCGTGCCGAGTACCCCCGCGCAGTAGCACGACTCAGGACGGCTATCAGTCAGGCCCGGGAAAGAGGTTACCTGGGCAAGGACGTGATGGGTACCGGTTTCGATTTCGATATACACATATTCCAGGGTGCCGGGGCGTTCGTCTGCGGCGAATCCACCGCGCTGGTACGTTCCATTGAAGGTGGGCGAGGTATACCGAAGGCGTTTCCTCGCCCGCGTACAACCGAGATAGGACTCTGGGACAAGCCAACCCTGCTCAACAACGTCAAGACATTCGCCAGCATACCGGTGGTCATCAATAACGGTGGTGACTCGTTCGCCAGCCGGGGTACAGAGACCTGCAAGGGGACGGCCATCTTTTCGCTGGCAGGCAATGTGGTCAATACCGGCCTTGTCGAGGTACCCATGGGCACCAGACTCCGCGAGATAATCTACGATATCGGCGGTGGTATTCTCGGCGGTCGGGCATTTAAGGCCGTCCAGACCGGGGGGCCTTCCGGCGGCTGCATGCCTGCGGAGCTATTGAACCTGCCGGTGGACTTCGATTCCCTGACAGAGGCCGGCTCAATGATGGGTTCCGGGGGCATGATTGTCATGGACCAGGACACCTGCATGGTGGATGTCGCCCGCTATTTCCTGGACTTCACCCGGCGAGAGTCATGCGGTCAGTGCGTACCATGCCGGGTCGGTACCAAGCAGATGTATGATATCCTTGACGGTATCTGTCGTAAAGAGGGCCGGCCGGGCGATATCGAGTTACTGGTCGAGCTGGGCGAGTCGATAGCAGAGACATCTCTCTGTGCCCTGGGGAAGAGTGCGCCCAATCCGGTACTGACTACCATCCGCTACTTCCGCGACGAATACGAGGCGCATATCATCGAGGGACACTGCCCTGCCGGGGTGTGTTCAGCCTACCAGTAACAGTACGAGAGCAATGAAGAAGATAACGCTGACAATCGATGGTGTGGCCGTAAAGGCTGATGAAGGGACGTCCGTTTTGCAGGCAGCGCTGGATAATGACATCTACATTCCCCATCTGTGCTTCCATCCCGAGCTTCCCGGACAGGGGGCCTGCCGACTCTGCATGGTGGAAACAGGCAACGGCCGGATGGTCACCGCGTGCCGGACGCCGGTAGAGCCGGGGATGACGGTCACGACGAAGAGTCCGCAGATAGACCGGGCAATCCGTCCGATAGCCGAACTGCTGATTGCCAACCACCACGCCACCTGCCGGGGCTGTCCCAGCAGCAGGAAATGCGAGTTGCAGAAGCTGATGTCCCACCTGCGCATCGACCGCAAGCGTATCCTGCGCCTCTGGCCGCCGAAAGAAGAGCTGCCCCTGGACACGTCCCCACCTTGCTTCGACTATGACCCCAACAAGTGCATACTCTGTGGAATCTGCGTGGAGACGTGTATGCAACTCCACGGACGCAGCTCCCTGCGCTTCATGAACCGAGGCAGTGACACCGTTATCGCTTTCTTTGGTGATGAGGACCGATGCACTTCCTGCATGGAGTGCACCAGACGGTGCCCTGTGGGCGTGCTGATGCCGAAGCAGGCCGAGAGCCAGCAGGGCTGAGAACCCCGAGCCTGACGTACGCCTGATTGTCTTATTTCCCCTGATTGTTTTTATGGGTTGGCAAGATATTGATTGATTGCCCATTTTCCTATACAAGGGTATATCGTGGTTATATAATAGTATTGCCTTCTTATCACCAGGATTATTTAAGGAGTAAAGATATCATGTCTGATACACAATGTCCTGTATGTTCAAGTGCATTAGCAGAACCCCCCTCAGCCCGCCAGAATACGGATGCTTCTCTATATAAATGTCCTCAATGTGGAAATTTTATTTTCAGTGGTTATACTAAACTTGAACCAGGTTTCAACGATTCAAAACATCTTATTAGCGCATGGATACGTCGTCAAAATGAACT
>DATKWT010000155.1 GCA_035529395.1 Dehalococcoidales bacterium
TCACCGTCAGATAGTAATTGACCGCACTGCCCAGGCTCACTGAGACCAGAGCAGCAACCGCCAGGACCAGTATACCCCCCCCGACAAGATACCTTCTCCTCACAGCTCTCTTCTCCATACGGACAGAATCTCTTTATAATAGGTTCAGTCTAACCGAGAGCGAATACCGTGTCAAAAAAGCGAATTAAATTGCGGATAATTTCATCTTGTTGCCTGGAAAAGCAAAACTATACCCAACCCCGACTGGGTATTGACTCCGAAAAACCCCTGTGCTATCATGTCGCTTGGAGCCAGTACCACGGAATATGTGCCGGTAAGAGTTTTATGATTTGATACCCCAGTACAATTGGCATGCAAGAGTACTTGGATGCCTTTTTTATGCCGGTGTTCACATAGACCGAATTGGTGCGGTAAAAGGTAAAAGAAGGAGGAATACCTGATGCAAACCAAACCATGGATGAAAGTAGCTGCAACGACCGGCTTGGCCCTGTTGCTGCTTTCTATGCTGCTACTCAATGCCTGCGGTGGGGCAGACACAACAGAACCCGTAGAGGAGAAAACAACAACCACGACAACAACCACCGTAGTAGAGGTATCCGAGTTTGAGGTAGTCAAGGATGCTGCCGCGGAATATCTGAAAGCCAGGGCCGGGAATACGAAGGCCGCCGACCTGTTTATGGCAATCGCCGAAGACGATGCCCCCTACATTGTCAGCCTTCGCAGTGCGGCGGATTATACCAAAGGACACATCCCCGGGGCGGTGAACATTGCGTTCGGCGACCTGACTACTCTCCCCGAGGATGAGGAAATCCTCGTGTACTGCTATACCGGGCAGACAGCCTCATTTGCGGCGGCACTGCTTGGGGTCCTTGACTATGATGTCCAGAATCTGCTGCACGGAATGTCTTCCTGGTCAACAGACCCTGATGTGTTCGTGAGTCGGTTCAGCACAGCAGCTCAGAGTGACTTCAAGGTTGAGACAACAGCCAACACGGCTACGAAGACCCATGATTTCCCGGAAATGGATAACACTACTTCAGATGACGAAGATACGATTCTTGAGGCCGCAGTTGCCACTGTTTCTCCGAAGTACATCACGGCGTCCGACCTGAACATAAAAATCGCCGAGGATGAGGACATGACCATCATCAGCGTTCGCAGCGCGGCAGACTACGCCGCAGGGCATGTTCCCGGCGCCATTAACATCGGGATTGACAGCCTGGTGGACAACCTGGACAAGATTGACCCGGACTCACCGGTCTACGTCTACTGCTACACCGGGCATACAGCCGCTCAGGCTGCGTCCCTGCTGAATCTGCTGGGGTATGATGCTTACAGTCTGAAGTTCGGCATGTGTTCCTGGACCACGGATACGGCAGTTAATATGAACAAATGCTTCGATGCTTCAGGGGTACAGGGTTACGATACTGAGTAGTGAGAAATAGGCTCCCTGCAGAAATCTGGTTTCTGGCAGGGAGCATCCCTCCCCCCGAACGAATGAAAGATACTGATAAGAGACTGAGGAAGGGGAGCGGTAGATGAAAAGACTGGTACTTGCGGTCTTCGGGCTGGTTCTGCTGGCTGCATTCGTCGCGGCAGGCTGTTCCGTTCCTCCTGGACCAACACCCGGTGAGGAAGTGAGTTCCTGCGTCCTCTGTCATACTGACAAAGACCTGCTCAAACAGACTGCGTCCGTAGTCGAGGAAGTGAAGTCGGAAGCAACCTCGGGTGAAGGCTGAGGGGGTGAGCTACCTCCGTTGGAGGTATGGGAAAAGGCTTACATCAAGGACAGCAAGTTCCTGGAGAGCAGTCATGGTATGGTGGGCTGCGTTATCTGTCACGGCGGTGACAGCAGTGTAGAGGAAAAAGAGACCGCTCACCAGGAGATAGTGATTGACCCATCGGAAGAGGGCTGTAATACCTGCCACAGTGACATTGCCCTTCTAAATGATAACAGCCTGCACACCACGCTCAGCGGCTTTAAAAGCAAGCTCGAAGCCAGGGGCGGTGACCTTAGTGAAGGCTCAGCCCTGGACACAGCCTTTGACAACCACTGTCAGCAATGCCACACCTCCTGCGGTCAATGCCACGTCAGCCGTCCTGATGAAATGGGTGGTGGTCTGGTATCCAGTCACGTCTTCAAGAAGACCCCTTCAATGCAGAACAACTGCATAGCCTGTCATGGTGCCCGGGTTGGCGATGAGTACCTCGGCAACAACGAAAACGTTCCGGGTGATGTCCACTGGACACAGGCAGGGATGACATGCGCCCGGTGCCACGGGCAGGAGCTTCACGGGACCGGGATGCTGGTGAGTGACCGCTATAGTAATAGTGCTTCTGCGCAATGTGAGGACTGTCACGCAGATGTCTGGACCGATACCGACGATAATCCGCAGCACCAGCAGCACCTCGGCGACCTGGATTGCCAGGTCTGCCATTCCCTCGCCTACAAGAACTGCTCCAGCTGTCACGTTGCCCTTGACGAAGAGGGAGTACCATGTCGGACCAGCGAGCCGTCGCAGATGCTCTTCAAAATAGGACTCAACCCGATAAGGTCAGCTGAAAGACCCTATCAATACGTGGTACTGCGACATCCTCCAACCTGCGCCGGTACCTGTGACTATTACGGCTCCGACCTCCTTCCTGATTTCGACGCTGAACCGACCTGGAAGTATGCCACCCCGCACAATATTCAGTTGCATACTCCGCAGAACGAAAGCTGTAACTCGTGTCACGGCAATGCCGATTTGTTCCTGACCGAAGATGATGTTGCTCCCGATGAGATAGAAGCCAACCGGGGAGTGATAATTATAGAAGTCCCGGCCCCCGAATAGGGGATGCGCGGCTGCAATCAGCTAGCAAGGAGTAGATATGAAACTGGACCGGAGGGGTTTCCTGAAAGCCTCGGCAGGAACTGCGGGAGTCGTTCTGCTTGGTTCGCAGGGTCTTGGCACTGTGGCCAGAGCAGCCTCCTCCGGACAGGACCTTGCCATGTTGGTGGACGTCTCTAAATGCGTCGGTTGCTGGTGGTGCTACGCCGCCTGTAAGAACTACAACAGCCTGACAGAAACCATCAAGCCTGACCCCGAGGATTCCCCCGAGCTTTCTCCTGATTGCTGGACAACTCTATTCCCCCTGAAAAAGGGCGATGACTGGAGCCTCAGAAAGCAGGCCTGCATGCACTGTACCGATGCTGCCTGCGTCGAGGTATGCCCCACCGGAGCCCTGAGCTACAACGAGCTGGGGTTCGTCCAGTATGACCGAGAAAAATGCTCCGGCTGTGGTTACTGTGCCCAGAATTGCCCTTTTGGTATACCCCAGTTGGGGAGTAACCGTATTACCGGTGCCGGCGTCATGGACAAATGCACTTTCTGTATTGACCGGGTCAGCAACGGCCAGCCAACTGCCTGCTCGGAAGCCTGCACCACCGGAGCAATCACGTTTGGCCAGCGTTCGGAGTTACTTGATAATGCCGAGAAACGCGTCACGGAACTGGAGAAACAGAATCCTTCAGCCAATCTATACGGGAAAACCGAACTGGGAGGACTGCACGTAATGTACGTGCTCGATGAAGCCCCCGATACCTACGGTCTGCCGGTTGACCCACAGGTCCCCGCCGCGGCGGAGGTAAGGGGTATTCTGAAGTGGCTTGGTATTGGGGTTACGGTCGCCGCCGCTGCCGGTTTCGGGTTGAACTATCTTATCGCCAGGATGAGAATAGCCCGGGGAGGAGAGAGGGAATGACCGAAGAACGCGTAGTCGAACGTTTCAAGATGCGGACGGTCTGGTTTCACTGGGTACATACCGCCGCCTTCCTGATACTGGCGATCACTGGTGCTATTCTGTTCATTCCAGGACTCGGTGGCATAGCAGCCGGGGGTTGGACCAGAATCCTCCACCGGATATCGGCCATTATCTTCGCAGGCGGACCGATAGTGTACTTCTTCATCAACCCCAGGATGTCGCTGCACTTCATTAAGGAAACTCTTACCTGGGGTAAGAACGACCTGGGATGGGTAAAGGCAGCACCGGACTACTACTTCGGCGGCTCAGAAGATAATATGCCCCCGCAACCGCACGTAAATACCGGTCAGAAGATGTGGCAATTGGTGGTGCTGGGCACAGGCGTCCTGTTTGCACTAACAGGTCTGGTGATATGGTTCCTCAGGGATATCGTCCCGGCAGGTCTGTTTCAGTGGTGCATAGTTATTCATGACGTTGCCTTTGTCGTTGCCTTTGTCATGCTACTGGTCCACATCTATCTGGGCGCCATTCACCCCAGAATGGTGGAGTCTTTCCGTTCAATACTGAATGGCAAGATTTCCGTGACCTACGCCAGAAACCACTACGGCAAGTGGTACGACGAGATTGGCAAGAAGAAGTGATGCCAATGAAGGTATCACCTTCCGGTTATCCGTTTGCAGGTCGAAGAAACAGGGTGCCCGGATCAATAAGGTCAGCATCCTGTTCTATTTCAAGCAATAGAAACCCCGACCGCCGATATCGGGACTGGTCTCTTTCAGAGCTCAGCTGGTATCTCGTACCCGCACCCTGTTCCAGATGCCTACCACCCGTGCCAGTGATGCAGTCGGGTCATCAGTCTCCGTCTCCTTGCGAAAGCATATTTGCATATAGTTGTTCAGTACGAGCTGTCCCACGCTTTCGATAGCCGAGCGTATTGCTGCTAGCTGAGTCACTATACTCTCGCAGTCGCGTTCGGCATCGACCATTTTTTGCAGTCCCCGGACCTGCCCCTCAATCTTCCTTAGTCGCTTTATGATTACTTCTCTTGGTACTCTGTCATCGGAAGCCATTTCACCCTCCAGGAATCACGCTCCAATCGATAGTATGCTGTGATTTATGGTGCCACATATTCCCGCAACGGTCAACCGGAGTATTTCACTATGAGATAAGCTTGCTCTGATACCCTGGCACCCTATCAACGACAGTTCACTACTGATTTGACAATACCTATAATGCAATATTATACTATACCGCAGTAGGGTATATTACGGTTCAGGTATCCTACGTACCTCCAAGAATTGCCCGGTTCTTCTCATGGCCGGGCAATTCTATTTTACCTTCCCCATAGTATTATGTCACCTCCTGCGATTAGCGCCAGCCCTCCGTGTCATTGCGAGCCGGGGCTCTGAGCCGGAGTCCTGAGTGTAAGCGAAGGGAAAGCGAAGAGACACCGAAGCAATCTCAGACTCAGGAAACCCTCCCCCTTGGTCCCCCTCCCTTTGGCAAAGGGAGGGGGAAGAAAAAGAAAGAGAGGCTGGAGGCGAAAAACCGTTCTGGGAGGGAAGACAACACCGCCAAGAGTGCTCTGGATTTCTCTGCCTCTCTAAGGTGCGAATGACACCTGCCGGAAATCCGGCCTCGCACCGTTTTGGGGTGTCCAGAGGGGTGGAACCCCTTTGGAACGGGGGTACAAGGGGGTGTCCCCCTTTATTCCTGCTGCCCCTCAACAGGGGAAGGAGAAGAAACC
>DATKWT010000156.1 GCA_035529395.1 Dehalococcoidales bacterium
TATCTGCCACTGCTTGATGGCGATCTGAAGGGGTTGAGAGTGGCCTGGAGTCCGGACCTCGGCTACGCTACTGTTGATGAACAGGTGCTCAAAGTAACCGAAGCCGCCGTAAAGACCTTTGCCGGGCTCGGTTGTGTTGTCGAGGCTGCCAATCCCGACACCGATAGTCCACAGGACTCATTCTCTGCGCAGGTAGCCGCCAGCGTGGCGACTTTTCCAGGGAGTGAAATGGAAAAGTCCAGGGACCGTATCACGCCTGACTTCGCTCGTTTCATTGAGCGCAGCCTGAATATGCTGGCCACGGATTATCTCAAGGCCCGCGTTCGGAACATCGAATACTCGAGCAATATACAGGCGTTCTTCGCGGACTATGACCTGCTACTGACACCGACAGTCGCAGTCCCTGCGTTTGAAATTGGCATTTCAGGACCGAGGGAAATCGCCGGAAAGAGGGCGGCTCCCCTTGGATGGATGCCATTTACCTATCCATTTAACATAACGGGACAACCGGCAGCCTCGGTACCCTGTGGCTGGACAGATGATGGTTTACCTGTCGGGCTACAGATTGTGGGGCGTCGTTTCGACGAAGGTACCGTGCTGAAAGCGGCCGCTGCCTTTGAACGGGCAGCGCCGTGGGCAGACAGGTATCCCCCGTTGGGCTAACGTGCTATCGACGTGCTACCGAAGGTAGCCGTGCTACTTTCGGTAGCACGTTACTTGCGCAGCAGGAACACAGTAGCGATTCCGCCCGCGCCGGAGCACTGCGCCAGCCCGATATTGGCCTTTTTAACCTGCCGGTCACCAGCTTCACCCCTTAGCTGCGTGACAATTTCGTGAATCATACGGATACCGGTAGCGCCGAACGGATGACCCATGCCCTGCAATCCACCATCAGTATTGACCGGCAAACTGCCATCGATCTCAGTACCGCCGGACATCTCCAGTTTCCAGGCCTGGCCTTTCTCAACAAGCTTCAGTGACTCTATACCGAGCAGTTCACCACTGGTACCGGCATCATGTACCTGGACCACATCAACATCTTCTGGCCCCACACCGGACATTTCGTAGGCTTCTCTACCGGCAGCCGCAATCTGGTCGCTCTCATCACTATCGCCGAATTTGGTGGTGCGCAATCCAGTACCAATAATCGTAACCAGACGGTCAGGGTCTTTGATGTACTTATCGGCTACCTCGCGGGCGCAAATAATCGCTGCTGAGCCACCCTCACTGGTAGGGCAGCACTGGAAGAGTGTCAGGGGGTCGGAAATCATGCGGGAATTAAGTACGTCCTCAAGGGTGAATACCTTTTTGTGGTGGGCATAAGGATTCATGGACGCATTCTTGTGCGCCTTTACCGATACCTGTGCAAAAGCCTCTACCGGTGCCCCGTACTCGGACATGTATCGGCGCATCATCTGGGCATAAGCGGCCATCATGAAATCGGCACCGATGAGCCGTTCAGGACTATCACTGCTGGTAGTGGTTACCGGGCCACGTGGCACCTTTTCAGCGCCAAAGGCAAGGACGATGTCAAACTGGCCGGTAGCGACCGCCCAGAAGGCAAGCCAGAGACCGGTTGAACCGGAGGAACAGGCGTTCTCCACGTTGATAACCGGTATTCCGGTAAGGCCAAGCTGTCCCAGGATAATCTCTCCCATGGACATACCCTCGTAATACACATGCCCGAAATAGGCCGCTTGAATATCCTTGTACCCTACCCTGGCATCATCGAGGGCTTCGAGGACGGCCGTTCTGGCTAGGTCGTGCGCTGATTTATCCGGGAACCGGCCGAAAGGGTGCAGTCCCACACCGGCAATAACTACTTCACGTCCGGGTTTCATAACCATGTCTTGCCTCCTGGTAAGTCTATTTCTAGTACGGATTCTGGTGTTACGGTCAGTATCATATAAGGGCTATCAAGACGGCCTGGGACGCCATTTATAGACGACAATCTCGTTTCCATTCTTGTCTGTACCGCCCACCCTCATGGTCAACTCGACCGCCAGTCCCACCTTGAGGTCTTCTTCAGGACAGTCCACAACCTCCGAAGCTATGTGAGGGCCTTCCGGGATTCTTACTGTGGCCAGGAGGTAGGGGACGTCACCCTGCCATCCCGGCGGGGCCTGCCGCACAATGGTATGGGTAGTGACAACGCCCTCGCCGGTGAGTTCCACCGGTTTCAGGTTGGCAGAGGTGCACTTGAGGCAGAATTGCGGCGCACCGAAGAAGGTCTGTCCGCAGTCCTGGCACTTCTTCCCGAGGAGTACTCCCTGGGTACCGTCCTCGGAGATTTTCAGACGTGTTTCTGTGACCGAAACGCGCTGTACAGGCTTCCGTTCCTCTTCTTTGTCAGTCTCACTCATGCTGGTATACAATCCCTTTCCACTTGATTTTAGCTAGACGGCGTGATATGCACGGTACACACCGGCCGCTACGGTAGACCCAATCCGGCCGGCACAATTTCTATTTCTGGATTATCTTCTGCTCCCGGAAAAAGCGGAGCAGTTGTCCGGCAATATCGTCGGGGTCACCCTCCAGGTAGTCACTCTTCTTCTGGACTATACCGCCACCCATGATTGCCCGCAGCTTGTCCGCAGAAGACAGCTTGCTGTCGGGAACGAAGAGGCCTTTCATCTTGGGCTTGGGTGGTGATATTCGCATGGTCCTGGTTCTTGACCCGGTCACGCCTGTCTCTTCCCGGGATAACCCCAGGTCGCCGCAGTTCTGCCTCGGTATCTGTCTGTTTCTGGCTTTGAGGACTCCCTTTATTGTAGCATTCCGGGGGGTATTGAGGCCAGTCTCTACTGCCAGGACCGTTGGCAAACTGCATTCCACGACTTCGCGGTCTCCCTTGGAGAGTTTCCTCTGTAAAACAAGACTACCTGAATCCGGGCCTATGTCTACCTTGACAACACTTCGGACAAGAGAAACGCCAAGTATCCTGGCAAGGTAGGCACTTACCTGCCCCGACTGGCTGTCATCCGCCCTCTGCCCGCAGAGGATAATATCATGGGGAATAGGGCTAATAGCTCTGGCGAGGGTACACGCGGTGGCATAGCTGTCACCATCGACAAATGCGGAGTCGTCCAGAAGGACGGCATCGTCAGCGCCCAGGGCGAGACACTTGCGCAGGGTCTCTTCGGTCTCGGAAGACCCCAGGCTGATTACAGTTACCTTGCCGTTACCGCTCTCTTCCTTGATGCGTATCGCCTCTTCGATGGCCAGCAGGTCCTGCGGATTCATTACGTCGCTCGATACCATAGCCTGCACAGAGATGACTCCCTTCTCAACGACCACCCTGCCTTCGATGTCAGGTACTTGCTTTACACAGACGACTATGTTCATAGACTACCTCATGTCTTAGGGGTTACTCAGTGCTTCAAACACTGCATCCGCTCCAGGTTCGGGCTTGTCCTTGAGCGCCTCACGCAGTTTCGCTGTCAGAACAGGCAATACCTTGAGAACGTCGCCGATAACACCTACATCGGCCATCTTGAAGATAGGGGCTTCACGGTCGGTGTTTATGGCGATTATCGCCTTGGCATCTTTCATTCCCATGGTATGCTGGATGGCCCCCGATATGCCACAGGCAATGTACAACTTTGGTCTAACCGTCTTCCCGGTCAGACCTACCTGACGGTCACTGGTGATCCATTCATCATCAACCGCCCGCCTGGTGGCTGCTACCGAACCGCCAATGGCATCAGCCAGCTCTTCGACAAGTTTCCAGTTCTCCCTGCTCCCCAGACCTATTCCGCCGGCAACCACTATCTCCGCCTCGACCAGGGCTACCAATCGGGGGTCGCCCCGAAGTAAGTCCACTGCCTTCGTCCCGGGGTCTTCAAGGTCGATATCGACCGGCAGAACCACAACCTCAGCGCTTGCCGTATCATCGGGTGTTTTGAGGTCAATAGCGTCAGGATTAACCGTGGCCATCTGGGGTCGGCTCGTTGGACAGATGATGGTCGCCGATGCCTTACTGCCGTATATTGGTTTGACCGCTGCGAGCAGGTTATCTTCGCCGACATCCAGCCGGTCACAGGCTGTGACCAGACCGGTGCCGAGTCTCGCTGCCAGTCTTCGAGCAATGTCGGCGCCGGTAATACTTTCCAGCGACAGCACCATGTCGGGTGAGTGCTGTTCGATAGCTGCCGAGAGTAGCTGAGTATCTATCTCCACAGAACGTTCAGGCGCTGCCGGGTGCTTGATACAGAGGACGCGCGAAGCACCGTATCGGGCTAGCTGCGTGACCAGTTCCTCAGGTATCTCTCCAAAGATAACGGCAGCGAGTTCCTGGCCTGTTTTGCCAGCAACTTCACGGCCATGACCAACGAGTTCCAGAGAACCGTCTTCCAGTTTATCGTCCCGGTGTTCTACCAGGACCCAGACCCCACCGGTAGAGGACATAGCTTCTAGTGCTCCCCCTTTCACCACAGTATACAGTCTGAGTGGGTGTCTACAAAAGTCTCCCTGCGGTTGCCCCTTCCCTGGTGGCGTCATGCACTCTGCGGACACCGTGAACGTCTCCCGCCAGGTGTATCTCCTTCACTCTATCTTTGAGTGCGTGATACAGGGCATTGTCTTCCTGTCCGCCGCAGGCAATGACCACGGTATCTACTCCTCTGATGCGACGCTCCTCCCCGGTGAAGATATTGTAGGTAAGGACACTATCCCCGGAAATCTCCCTTACCCAGGTGTGTGGAGTAAGCACAACCCCTTTGCTGAAGAGGCGCTGGTAGAGAATCTGCTTGGTGCATGGTTCCAGCGTGGCCCCGCAGTGGTACTCCCGGGATATCACCTCAACCCTCTTACCGAGGTCGGCCAGGAAGTCGGCGGTGCTCAACGCCTGAATATGCTCGTCACCCCCGATGATGACTACATTGTCTCCTGCAGCAACGTCGCCGCGGAGAACCTGGCGGGTTTCGCAGACATTGTCGCTATCCATACCGGGAATATCAGGGATATACGGAACGGAACCGGTAGCGATGACGACAGCATCCGGGGCCTGCTGGAGGACCGTGTCTACAGTTACCTCGGATTCCAGGTGGACATCAATATCGAGCAGCTTCATCTGGTATGTATAGTACCGTCCGAGGTCAAGGAAGCCATCTCTTCCCGGGGCTTTGGCGGCAACAAGTGTCAGCCCACCA
Organism: Dehalococcoidales bacterium; assembly: GCA_035529395.1. NCBI lineage: Bacteria > Bacillati > Chloroflexota > Dehalococcoidia > Dehalococcoidales > Dehalococcoidales bacterium. Next base: position 5,151 of record DATKWT010000156.1, read on the forward strand.
AGCTCAAAACCACGCTCATAGAGGGACACTTCGTGACCCCTCAGGGCGGCCACACGTGCTGCCTCCAGGCCAGCCGGACCGCCGCCAATCACCATGACCCGTTTCTTGTCAGGTGCCGGGATAAGCTCTCCCCAGCCGGTTACTCCCTCCAGGCCCACTGCCGGGTTCATGGTGCACGTCATACCGACATTCATACCGATGACAAGGTCGCGTGTTCCCCGTGCCCAGCAGCCCTCGTTGCAACCGATACACCGCCTTATCTCGTCTACCCGGCCTTCCTGACTCTTGTTGGCGAATTCCGGGTCGGCGATGAAGGCGCGTACCATGCTAACCATATCCGCCTGCCCGCTGGCCAGAATCTGTTCCGCCTGAACGGGGTCGGTTATCCTTCCCCGGGCGAATACGGGTATATCCACGACCTGTTTGGTGGCTGCGGCAGCATACACGAAAGAGCTGAGCGGAAAATACATGGGGTCGATGACGGTAGCCGTGGAGGTATAGGTGCCGACGCTGATGTTCAGGTAGTCCAGCTTGCCATCCCTGGTCAGGAGCGGGGCTATCTTCAAGAAGTCGTCAAGGGTATAGCTGCCTTCAACAAACTCCTCGGCATTGACCCTGAGACCGACCACGAAATCTTCACCCGCCGCGTCTCTGACGGCACTGATGACCTCCAGCGGGAATCGCATCCGGTTCTCCAGGCTGCCGCCGTATTCATCCGTACGCTGGTTGAAGAACGGGGACATAAACTCGGAAATCAGGTACCCGTGAGAACCGTGGATACCGACGCCGTCCGCGCCGGCTTCCTTGGCCACTGCGGCAGCATAGGCATAGGCTTCAACAGTCTGCTTTATCTCGTCCCTGGTCATCTCGTGGCTGATACGACGTTCCAGGAGCATGTTGGGCATCAGCATACTGGATGGGGCCCAGGCAACCTCCATCCCCCCTGACAGGCCCTCCTGTCCACCGGAATGGGCAATCTGGCAGATTAAGCCCGCCCCGTACTCGTGTACGGCATCAGCCGCCTGCTTGAAAGCCGCAACCGCACCCGGCTGCCGGAAGATATTCCTCCTGGGGTCAATAGACGTCAGATACGTGCCGATAAGGCCGATGCCACCCTTTGCCTTGGCGACCCAGTAGTTGATGAGCCTTTCGCCGGGCAGGCCGGTGAGTCGTTCGGGATAGCCCATGGGGTAGTGCGGGCTGCTGAAAATCCGGTTCCTGACTGTCAGCGGGCCGATTTTGATTGGTGAAAAGAGGGTCTTAAACTCCTGCGCCATTATGTTCCTCCTTAATTGTCATCCCCGCAATCTGTGGCGGGAGTGTCGCTCCAATAGTGGTTTTCTGAACAGGAGATTCAACCTGATTCCGCTCTGGTCCCGTTCCAGGCGTGCATGAAGAACTGCTTCATATCATCGGCCGAAACCGGGTATTGAGTTATTGTACAGGTCACATCATGGCTGGTCAAGCAGATGATCGAGGGCGTAGACAGGCACTATATCGAGGGATAAGTGTATTCACACGGCAATATTCAGGGCGGATGGGAGCAGACTGAAGCGAGCCGGAGCCTCCCCGAGAAGCTCACCATCCGCCTGCAGAAATATCCGCTGCCTGGACTCTACCTCTACCTTTCTGGCCCTGGTCATGGTTACCTTGGGGTGTGTCAGGTGCGTGCCTTTGTAGATTCGCGGAAGTGACCACAGCAGGTCCGGTTTGCTCAGGTCATCTATCGTTAGAACGTCAAGCAGTCCGTCCGTGGGGTCGGCATCCGGTGCCACAAGCATGCTTCCCCCACCGTATTTTCCGTTGCTTGCAACTACAGAACAGACCCTTTTCTCCTGCACCTGACCGTCCAGCTTCAGGGTTATATCTCTGTTCCTGTAGCAGAGGAGGGTGGTCAACAACCCCAGCAGATATGCCGGCAGACCACCGAGGGCTTTATACTTCTGTGTGGTTGCGCGGACTACTTCAGCATCGAAACCCAACCCGGCGAAGTTGACGAAAAGCCGCTTCACCTGGTCACCGTTGTTGGCATACTCAACAACTCCAATATCCACCTGGAGCTTCGTTGGATTCAGCAGTCGTTGGCAGGCGTCCACGTAGTGGGGAGGAATGCCAATGGTGCGGACGTAGTCACTGCCTGTCCCGGTACTGATGATGCCCAGAGTTACGTCCTTAATAGCGCCGCTGTCGTAGAGACCATTGACTACCTCGTTTATCGTGCCATCCCCGCCGACGCATACTACGAGTTCATAACCTTTCCTGACCGCTGCTCTGGCCAGCTCGATGGCGTGCTTGGGAGCCTCGGTGATATCGTGTTCAAAGCGCAGTCCGATGCTCTTCAGCAGGTCACTGATATGTGGCCAATTTTTGAACGTCCTGCCGGCTCCGGCAACAGGGTTAACGATGAGTTTCGTGTGTAGCAAATGCAGTATCCCCCCGAATGTTTCTACTTGTAGTCAGCCCCTGACCGTTCACGCGGCCATTCTCCAATCGCGGTGAAGCCTCCCGGCCCTCATCGCTCATGTCACTAACAATATATCCAGGGCACCCGGTTGTCAATCTCTATACCGGTGTCCAGGACATACTATACACTTTTGAGGTTACGGGTACGGTGAGTATATTAGAGAGACCCTGAGATTACTCGATATTGACCGAGATCACCTGGAGTAGAGGAAATCGCCAACTGGACCAGTATGGACTACCGCACATGACCTCAACCCTCAAGAGTCATCACATTTCTCGTACCGGACGATTGCATCAGACCTTCTTGCGTTTCCACCTGCCGAGTCGGAAATATATTACGTAGGCAACTGCCCCCGCAACCATACCGACCACCATAGCCCACCGCACCCCATAGACGCCGAAATCGGTAACGCGTGGCAGCAGCAACGATAGGGGTATTTGCACTACCCAGATGGTTAGCAGGGTAGCCAGCATCGGTGGTACAGTGTCACCAACCCCGGAGAGGCATTGCCCCATTACCGCATTCAGTCCCAGCACCAGGTAACCAACCGCCGCTATCCTCAGAAAGCTGCTGGCCAGTTTCATTAACTCAGGCTCGGTGTTGAAGATGCCCACTACCCGTTCAGCCCACAGCAGTATTACCACCGCACAGGCGACCATGAAGCCCTCCCCCAGCCCAACTGCCAACCAGCTAGTCTTCTCCGCCCGCCCGGGTTGACCTGCCCCCAGGTTCTGCCCCGCCAGCACTCCAGCACCGACACCCAGCCCCATAATCGGGAAGAATAGCTGGACCTCAATCCTCTGTCCCAGGCTGTGAGCCGCCACAGCCACAGTGCCGAAGGGAACCATAATCCACATCAACGCAAAGTGACCAAGAGACCTTCCCATACCGGTGAAAGAGGCAGGAATGCCAACCTTCACTATGCGCCATATCGTACCAGGGTCGAGACGAAAATCACCCAGGGTCAGTCGCAGCCGCGTCCGTCCACTGAGCAGAATCCACAGTCCGAATGCCATTCCCAGGCTCTGGGAAATAACATTGGTCAGCGCTGCGCCACTGACGCCCAGACGGGGAAATATCCACCAGCCCAGCACGAGGAAGGGGCAAAGGGCTACATGGAAGAGTCTGAAGGAGACGGCTATCTTCATCGGAGTCATTGAATCCCCCGAGGCTTGCATGATTCCCTCAGTCATCATCCGAAAGGACATAGCCAGTGAGCCCACGAGCAATATACGCAGGTAAGCTGCACCCTCAGAAACGACTTCTGCTTCCATCCCCATCAAGGTTAGTAACGTTTCGGCAAAGAAGATACCTGCCGCCATCAGGACTATGGCGAAACTGGCGCTGAGAACGAAGGCCTGTCTGGCTACATGATTGGCACCGCTGGCGTCCCCTTCGCCAATGAAGCGAGCGATCATGGCTCTCGCGCCAACGACAAAACCCATCATCGCCGAGTTCACCAGCATAACGGCGGTACCGGCAACACCCACCCCGGCGATAGAGGCAGTTCCCAGCTTGCCCACCCATATCATGTCAATCGTCGGGCCCAACATGTTGAGAGTACTGCTTATCATCATGGGCCAGGACAACCGTAAAAGGTTGCCAACGATGCTGCCTTTTGTCAGGTCCCTGTCAAATGCCGCTGGTCTGCTCATTTACCAATACTGCTTCTCTGAATCTGTCCACGAATTTGCTGCCAGTATCCGCCCCGGACAGTACCGTTCCACTATATCCACGTTTCCCGAGAACATGACCCAATACTAGCATATCTTCGTCACCTTGTACCTGTGGAGCACTATTGGGTGTGCTGGCGTATCGGCAAGACTTGACAGGGAAAGAAAATGCACCCGGGGGGCAATTCTTCCCATTGACTGTGCCACCTGTTGAGCTGGAGTTCCCGGTACTGGAGCAACCTGGATAGCTTCAGGGGATGACCGCAGGGTGATGAGACTGAAAGCCAGGGCAAAGGCTCTACCTGCTGTACAGTACACCCCACTACCGGAGATACTTCACATAACGTAGCAGTCATATGTATGGGAGCTTCCGGTACTGCTGCCTGGAACCAGTACATGAGAGGCTGGCCTTTATGTTAGCGGTATTCGGTGACGCTGGACCGGTAATCCCGGAGGGCAAACATCAGCAGGGTGGCGGTAAAGGCCCAGCTACCATAAGACGGGAGTCTGCGGGCCTACAGTTGCCAAATCCGGCGCGCCTCTTCCAGGTCACTGGGGAAGTCAATATCTATCCAGGGACGGTCAGTAGTATGTACTCTGATTTCCTGGCCCTTGTCGATGAGACGTCGGATAAGTCGTGGGAAGCTAGTATCAAGGTTGGTCCTGGCGATTTGCTCCAACTCTTCGGTCAGAACCGGAATAACATCTGATGAGAACTTGGCCATGCCAATAAATTCGCCGTAGGGCTCTTCTACATCCTTGCCAATTGCGCTTACCGCTCCCTGCTGAAGCACCACCTTTTCGGCTTCCTTATCAAGACCCTTCGGGTCGACCACCAGGAGGGTACTATCACCCTGATCGAGGACTTCCCGGATAAGGTCTGTCTGGTATAGGGTATCGTCGTACAGCAGGAGGAAACCCGATTTGAGTTCCTGCCGCACCAGCCATAGATTCATGGCCACGTTGCAGACCTCATAGAAGGGGTTGTAGATGCAGGTAGCTTTCCCCCGGCAGAATTCCTCCACCTGGTCGGTGCAAAACCCGGTTATTACTACTGTATCCCTGACCCCAGCATCGTGCAGTGCGTTGAGCTGGTGGTCAAGGATAGGTCTCCCGGCTACCTCCAGCATACTTACCGGTGTGTTCTTGGTGAGGGGTAGCAAGCGGGGGCTTCTGGCGGCTGCTGTGATTATGCCTTTCATTTTGTCAGCTCTCCACTCCTGTGATTAGACGCATGCGCACGAACGCGCTGAGGCGGTCTATCAGGGTTACGGTCACCACCATGACTATTAGTGTGGTGAGCACCTCCTGGCTCTTGAAAAGTCGAATACTGGTAATAAGCTCAATGCCGATGCCCCCGGCCCCTACCAGCCCCAGAATGGTGGCTGCGCGGAAGCTGTGCTCCAGATAGTAGAAGGTGTAACCAATGAACAGGGGCTTCACCTGGGGCACAATGCCGTAGTAAACAGTCTGGATGCGGTTGGCGCCGGTGGCGGCTATGGCAGTTACCAGGTCTTGATTAACGGATTCGATTGTCTCGGAGAAGTATTTGCCTAGCGCACCGAGAAGGTGTACGGTGAGGGCTAGGACACCGGGGAAAGGTCCCAGACCAACCATTGAGACAAATATGAGTGCCCAGACAATCTCGTTGATACCGCGACAGGCATCAAACAGAGTTCGGGTAGCCTGATATACCGGACGGTAGGGCATGATATTCCTGGCAGCCAGGAATGAGAGCG